>NZ_JAAROG010000013.1:0-232431 GCF_023093515.1 Aeromonas genomosp. paramedia | reverse complement strand
GGCTGGAGTGCCACCGGGCACAACAACAGTGCCTCGGTGACTGCCCTGAGCACCTACGGTACCTTCGTCCAGAACGGCGACGGGAGCTGGACATACGTGCTGGACAACAGCCGCCCGGCGACCCAGGCGCTGACGGCGGGGTTCAACCAGAGCTACGACGTCTGGTACACCATGAAGGACGCGGACGGGGACGAGAGCATCGCCAAGCTGACCATCACGGTCAAGGGGGCGAACGACAGCTCGACGGTGGTGACGGTGGCAGCGACCGGTCCGGACCACCTGGTGTACGAATCGGGCCTCAACCCGAACGGCTCCAATGCGGTGGCCACCACCGAAACGGTGACAGGCAGCTTCACGGTGTCGGCCTCGGACGGCATCCTGAACGTGGTGATAGGGGGCACGAGCTACACCCTGGCGCAACTGCAGGCCTTCAACGGCACGCAGAGCGTCAACACCGGCGAGGGAATACTGACCCTGCTGAGCTACAGCGGGAATGCCAGTGGCGGGACGGTGAACTACAGCTACACCCTGAGCGCGACCATCGACAACGACAGCAAGTCGGGAGCCACGCTGACGGAATTTGATGACAGCGTGACCATCACGGTGAACGGGGTGAGTGGCACCAGTGGCAGCGACCAGCTCATCGTGCGCATCGTGGATGATGTGCCGGTTCAACCGGTAGAGCTGAATACCCGGGTAGAAGAGTTTTCTAACCCTGGTACCAATCTGATGATCATATTGGATACTTCGGGCAGTATGGACTTCGATGCAGAGGCACCTGGATTTGCTACCCGGATGGCCGTTGCCAGGGCCTCCATCCTGCAGTTGATCAACGATTATGACGAGCTGGGCAATGTGATGGTGCGTCTGGTTGGGTTTGCCAGCACGGCGACCACCAACTTCCTCGGCTCGGGGGATATCTGGTTGACTGCAGCTCAGGCACTGGATGTTATCGATGACATTACCGATACCTTGGGTAACGGCGGCACTGATTATGACGATGCTTTGATCAAGGCGATGGCGGCATATGATTCGGCAGGTAAGATCATCGGCGGACAGAGTGTGCTCTATTTCCTCTCCGATGGCGAACCTACCGAAAGCACCAGCTGGCCCGGTGTGGTCGGGACGGGAAACAACGGTATCAATGCGGCTGAACAGACTGCTTGGCAGAATTTCCTGACCAACAATGATGTCCAGGCCTATGCCTTGGGGATGGGGGGCGGGGCGACGGCGCCAGCATTGGAGCCTATCTCCTACAACGGCGCTACGGGAACAGATCAGCCTGCCATCATAGTGACGGACCTGAGTCAGTTGGCCAGCACCCTCTCGGGGACTGTGCAGGTGCCAACCACGGGCAACCTGCTGATCGATGCTGGTGTGGCCTTTGGTGCGGACGGTCCTGCCGCCTTGCCCATTACCAGTATTTCCCACGATGCGGATGGTAACCCGGCGACACCGGACGTTATCTACACCACGGCTTATTCCGGCTATAACGCTACTACCCATGTGCTGACTATTCCGACTCATGGGGGGGGCACTCTCTCGGTCAATTTGTTAACCGGGGCTTACAGCTACAGCCTGTCGCTGGATGTGGCCAATGACTACACCGAAACCTTCCACTACACCATCAGCGATGCCGATGGGGATGTGAAGACAGGGGTGTTGAATATGATCACCACGGATTCCAGTGAGGTCACCGTCTATGACAACAGCAATGAGGCGCTGGTGTATCAGATCATGGTACCTGGGGTGACGACCCCTACAACCTTGGCGGATTTCCAGACGACGACCAATGGGAGCGGTACAGGATATAACCCTTGGATATATAACACGTCTGGCACCGGTACCAGCGTGATCGATTTGGGGTTAAGCACTATCGCTACGGCGGTTGCAGGTAATGGAGACAAGTGGGTCGTCAGTACCTTAAACAGCTCAACGTTAGATGGCAGCGTAAACGGTGGTGTATTGCTACTGGTCGACTCGAATGATGATGGCGCAGGGGCAGCGCAGCTTTTGACCCCGGAGTTTGTCACGAGTTCGACACTGGCGACAACGCTAAGCTTCCAGTACGACAGAGACAATGTGAATAATAGCGATACAGTGACTTGGAACCTCTACAAGTTTGATGGTGCTAACTGGATTCAGCTTTCCGGTGCAGGTTTGAGTGGCAATCTGTCTAGCAACCCCGCTTCAATGACAACGGTCACAACAGCAACACTGGATGCAAACACTCGTTATCGGGTCTATTTCTCGGTCAATGATGGTTCTGGAAACAGTGATTCAACCTTGCAACTGGACAATATCAGACTCAACATCACAGGCGCTGCCACCGCCGCCATTGCCATCATGGCTGCTCAGGGCAATGTGCTGACCGACCCCAATCACAACCCGTACAGCAGCGATCCCTGGGGGGCGGTAGATGCTCTGGGCAGCGAGAACGCTGTGCTCAAGATCTGGAATGGCAGCAGTTATACCTCTGTTACCACCAGTCAGACGGTTGCCGGGCTCTATGGTTCCCTCGAGATCCACAGTGATGGTGCCTATACCTACACTCCGATCTCGAACCTGAGTAATGTCGGCCAATCTGATGTCTTCACCTATCAGGTCATGCAAAACGATGGTGATCAGGACACCGCCCAGCTGACCATCAATATTGGAGCCACAGCTGCCGCTGTGCCGACTCCGATAGAAGGCACCGGTGCTGATAACAACCTTAACGGAACGGCAGGCGATGATGTGCTGTTGGGTTATGGCGGTAATGACACCATTCATGGCAATGGGGGTCATGACCACATAGAAGGGGGCGCTGGGAACGATACCCTGTATGGCGATGCAGGCAATGATGCCCTGTTGGGAGGGGTGAGTACCGATATCCTGGATGGCGGCATCGGCAACGATACGCTGATCGGTGGCCTGGGTCCAGATACCCTGACCGGTGGCGCCGGGCACGATACCTTCAAGTGGCTGGCTGGCGAGGCCGATGGCAGCATCGACAAGATAGCCGACTTCACTCTGGGGTTGAGTGGCAGCAATGCCAACAGCGATGTGCTGGACTTGTCCCAGTTGCTGGTCGATGTGCCTGCCAGCGCCAACAACAGTGTCTTGGCCGGTACGCTCAACAGTTATCTGACCTTTGATACGGCCAATAACACGCTGACCATAGACACCAATGGTGGTACTGCTGGCGGGGATCAGTTGACTGTGCTCTTCCAGAATGCACCTAGCTTCTCATCTGGTTCCAACCAGGACATCATCAAGCAACTGCTCGATGATGGTAACCTCAAGGTGGATCCACATCCGTAGACAGCATGTACAGAGGGCGGGCTTGCCTGCCCTCTGTTGCTGACACGTGAAGGACGTTAAGATAGGCAACATTGACGTAGTGAGGAAGATATGGGGCCATTCAACTGGGTCGACATCGATGGCATTCGCTATAGCTGGGATGGGCAGAACAGCATCGTCTGCTCTGGCCGCTTTGGCTATCAGGCCGCGATGACGGGTGACAAGCTCAATGGTCTGGAGCTGGAGAGTGAAGATGGCGATGTGGCGGGGTTGCTCAATGTGGACTTTGCCGCCTCCAGCATCAGCTTCACGCCGGCAGAGGATGCGCCCTTGCCTCACATGATGGTGCTGGTTGGCCATGAGTGGGGGCAGCAGGAGTATTCGTTGCAGAGCCTGAGCGACAGCTCCTTGCAGGGGCTGCTCAGCCATGGTGAAGAGCTTGACTGGAGTAGTCTGGCGGTGGTGACGGCTTCCGAGCCGAGCATGCCATCGCAAGGTCACGTTCTGTCGTGGGATTCATTCCATTTCGAGGATGAGTCTCTGCTCGGAGCCGAGCTTCCGTCGTCCGTGATCGCGAGCCATGGCAATCCGCTTGGCGCAGAGATCAGCATCAACATCGACATGACCAATCAGGTGCTGGAGCAGATCCCCCCATTGCACGATATATGAATCCCAATCGACGACGTGCATAATGACCTCCATCTAATCGATGGAGGTTTTTTTCTATGTGGCGTCCCCTTCTTACCCTGTCTGCGCTCGTTGTCAGTGCTCCGCTGCTTGCCATCGAGGTGCCCCAGGCTCCCCATCTGGTGGTCAGCGGCTACGCGGAGCAGAAGGCCGAACCCGACATGCTGACGCTCAACGTCGCCGTGACCGCCCTGGAGAAACAGGGCCTCAAGGCCAAGCAGCAGGTGGATACCAAGGTGGCCGCCTTCTTTGGTCAACTGGAGAGCCTCGGCATCAAGCGCAGCGATGTGGAGGCCGGCAATCTGGTGATCTCCCCCGAGTACCAGTATCCGCAGAACAAGCAGCCCGAGATGGTGGGTTACCGTGCCCAGCGCCAGCTGGCGGTCAAACTCTACCAGCTCGACAAGCTGAGCCAGCTGATGGATACCGCCCTCAAGGCGGGTCTGGAGTCCGTCTCCCAGATTGAGTACGGCCTCAAGTCACCACAGATCATCAAGGATCAGGCCCGTCTTGGCGCTGTGGCAGATGCCACCAGCAAGGCGGAATCCCTGGCCAAGGCCTTTGGCATGAAGCTTGGCAAGGTGTACAGCGTCGAGTATCGCAACAGCTCCCCCATTCCTGTGTATAGCCGTGCCATGAAGGCGGCTGCCGCGCCTGCCGCCGATATGGTGGAGAACAGCTACCAACAGCAGCAGATCAGCATCACGGACAACGTGGAAGCCGTCTTCCTGCTGGAATGATGGACCGTTCAACCGGCCCTGACCTCTCCAAACCCGAGGCTTCTGCCTCGGGTTTGTCGTTATAGGGTCTGTGCATGGGCACTGAGTGAAGGTGCACAAGGGGCGCCTCTTATCTGGGCAGGCCAGGGGAGTGATGGATGGCTTCGCCCATGCCAGGGGAGCTGGCGCATAAAAAAATGCCGGTCACTGACCGGCATTTTCGTAAGAGGAGCGGGGAGGTTTAGCCCAGATTGGTGGCCACTCGACCCTGGCGCTTCTGCTTGAACAGATAGCCCAGACCCAGCACCAGTACCCAGGCCGGGATCAGCTCGACCGAGATGCGGGTGCCGTCGTTCATGTACATGATCACCAGGATGGCGGCCATGAAGGCGAGGCAGAGGTAGTTGCCAAAGGGGCTCCAGAGTGCCTTGAACTTGGTTTCAACCCCTTCGGCTGCCTTGACCTTGCGGAACTTGAGGTGCGCCAGGCTGATCATGGCCCAGTTGATGACCAGGGCGGAGACCACCAGGGACATCAAGAGGCCGAAGGCCTTGCCCGGGATCAGGTAGTTGATCAGCACGCACAGCAGGGTGGCGGCCGCCGAGATGGAGATGGCCATCAGGGGCACACCGCTCTTGTTGGTCTTGAGCAGGGCCTTGGGGCCGTTGCCCTGTTTGGCCAGGCCGAACAGCATGCGGCTGTTGCAGTAGACGCAGCTGTTATAGACGGATAGGGCCGCAGTCAGCACCACCAGGTTGAGCACGTTGGCCACCAGGTTGCTGTCGAGAGCATGGAAGATCATCACGAACGGACTGCCGCCTTCCACCACCTTGCCCCAGGGATAGAGGGAGAGCAGCACGGCCAGGGCGCCGATATAGAAGATGAGGATGCGGTAGATCACCTGGTTGGTAGCCTTGGGGATGCTCTTCTCGGGGTTGTCGGCTTCCGCCGCCGTGATGCCGACCAGCTCCAGACCGCCGAAGGAGAACATGATGAAGGCCATGGCCATCACCAGGCCGCCCACCCCGTTGGGGAAGAAGCCGCCCTGGGCCCAGAGGTTGCTGACGGAGGCATCGGGGCCGCCGGTGCCGGAGAACAGCAGGTAACCGCCGAAGCCAATCATGCCGAGGATGGCCACGACCTTGATGATGGCGAACCAGAACTCCATCTCGCCGAACGCCTTGACGTTGGAGAGGTTGATGGCGTTGATCAGCACGAAGAAGAAGGCCGCCGACATCCAGGTCGGGATCTCGGGCCACCAGTACTGCACGTAGATGCCGACTGCCGTCAGCTCCGCCATGCTCACCAGCACATAGAGTACCCAGTAGTTCCAGCCGGAGGCGAAACCGGCGAAGTCACCCCAGTACTTGTAGGCAAAGTGACTGAACGAGCCGGCCACCGGCTCTTCCACCACCATCTCGCCGAGCTGGCGCATGATGAGGAAGGCGATGAAGCCGCCGATGGCGTAGCCAAGCAGCACCGAGGGGCCTGCCATCTTGATGGTGTCGGCAATGCCGAGGAACAGGCCGGTACCTATGGCACCGCCCAGTGCGATGAGCTGGATGTGGCGGTTTTTCAGGCCGCGCTTGAGCTCTTCGCCGTCTTGTTGAAGATCCATTCTTCCTTCCTTACGTCGCTGAATTCACTCGTCTCGCGCCTCGTCTACCATGGCACCTCCTGTGCCAGGCGCGGCATCTTGTGCCGAAAACGTGACGAAATCCGTATTAATATCGTTACGGTTTGCCGCGCACTGTTTTTTATGGCGGCTACCAACCCGAGCAGAATAGTGATAATCGACCGCTTGTGCACCTGTTTTCCTCATCATTGGTTTGCTTTGTGGCCAATGTTCAGGTTTTTAATGATCTGGAAAGGGTTTTTGGAAGTGATTGATGGTTTTGTGTGCGGTTGATTTCGGTGCTATTGACCTGGCAGTAATTTGGTGTGCTAGTAGCTTTTTTTCAAGGAAGGACTCATATGATCGAAAGTATTGTCGGTGGCTTGCTGCTCGCCGCGCTCTGGCTGGGAGTCTGGCTCTCCCCCATGTTGCTGACCATGGCTGCGGCCTGCTTGATGGTCTGGGGATGGCAGGGGGCAGATTATCTGGTGAACAACATCGCCATGGTGCTGACGCTCGCCGCCGGACTTGGCCTGCTACCCGCCTGCTGGTTGAGCGAGCGGGTGCGCAAACGCCACGGCTTGCTGCGTTTTCATGGCATCTTGATGAACAATAGGGAGCTCAACAAGCCGGGCTCCCGCCCTCGCCCCTGAACCTCATGACGCCGGCGGATCCGCCGGCGTCATTTCTCCCACTCTTGCTGTCTCATTATCTTGCCACTCGGCAATCTGATAGTGCTTGATATGGCTATTTTTATGCTGGCTAGCAGAGTTGGCGGCGCAGGCCGGTTGCCTCCAGGATCTTGGCGCTGATCTCCTCCACCGAGTGGGAGCTGGTATCGAGGAAGCGGATCGCCTCCTGGCGGAACAGCCGCTCCACGCTCGCCAGCTCCTGTTCGCACTGTTCGAGAGAGGAGTAGCGACTGTTGGCGCGGCGCTGGTTGCGGATCTCGTGCAGCCGTTGGGGGGCTATGGTGAGACCGAACAGCTTGTGGCGGTTGGCCTTGAGCGGGGCGGGCAGCTCCAGCGAGCCCATGTCCTGCTCGATGAAGGGGTAGTTGGCGGCACGGATGCCAAATTGCAGCGCCAGATAGAGGCTGGTTGGCGTCTTGCCGCAGCGGGAGACCCCGATGAGGATGATGTCCGCCTCGTCATACTCCTTGGTGGTGATGCCGTCGTCATTGCTGAGGGCGAAGTTGACCGCCTCGATGCGATCGTCGTACAGCTTGCGGTTCTCCATGCCGTGGGTGCGGTGGAGCCTGGGCTCGGCCTTGATCCCGAGCTCCTGCTCGAGGGGGCTCACGAAGGTGTTGAGAAAATCGTGGCTGCTGGCCTGGGCCTTGAGCACCTCTTCCCGTACTAGGGGGTCGACTATGGTGTGAAACAGTATGGGGCGCACCCCGGTCTGGCGAAACTGTTCATCGATGCGGGTCCGCACCTGGCGCGCCTTTTCCTGGGTCTCCACGAAGGGGATGGTGACCTGTTCGAAGATCAGCGGAAACTGGCTCAGCACGGCGTGGCCGAACACCTCGGCGGTGATGGCAGTGCCGTCGGATACATAGAATACGGTGTGCACAGCGGACTCCTGTGGTGTGCTCCTGGGGGGTTGCGAGCATTCAGTATCTCTCGAAACCATATCTCTTTTGTCAACAGGTCTGCCATTCCCAAGTTGTGAACTCGCTTGCAAACCTGAGTCGTTACCTTTTTGTATCGCCATTGTAGAATGTCTGTGTCAGACGGCCATCCCCAAATCTTGCTCGGGGATTTTTTTGATAATCAGTAGAAAACGTTTTCATGGTCGTTGGCAACACACACATACAAAAACACATGATTTGGCACAGCAGGTGCTCTGCACCCTGGCCCACCAACCTGGAGACATGCAAATGCAACAGTACGTACTCTGGTACGAACAGCTCGGAATGCAGGACGTTGAGCGCGTTGGCGGCAAGAATGCATCCCTTGGCGAGATGATCAGCAACCTCTCAGGTGCCGGCGTGTCCGTGCCGGGCGGCTTTGCGACCACCGCCTTTGCGTTTAACGAGTTTCTGGAGTTAAGCGGCCTCAACGGCAAGATCCACGACCTGCTCGACAGCCTGGATGTGGACGACATTGCCGCCCTCAACCGGGCCGGTCAGCAGATCCGTGACTGGGTGGTGGAAGCGCCGTTCCAGCCTGCGCTGGAGCAGGCGGTGCGTGCCGCCTACGACAAGCTGAGCGCCGGGCTCGAGGCCTCCTTCGCGGTGCGATCCTCCGCCACCGCCGAAGACATGCCGGACGCCTCCTTCGCGGGTCAGCAGGAGACCTTTCTCAACGTGCGCGGCATAGACTCTGTCATGACCGCCATCAAGCATGTGTTTGCCTCCCTCTTCAACGATCGCGCCATCTCCTACCGGGTGCATCAGGGGTACGATCACAAGGGCGTGGCCCTCTCCGCCGGGGTGCAGCGCATGGTGCGCTCGGATCTCGCCGCCTCCGGCGTCATGTTCACCCTGGATACCGAATCCGGCTTCAACGACGTGGTCTTCATCACCGGCGCCCAGGGCCTGGGGGAGATGGTGGTGCAGGGGGCCGTCAACCCGGACGAGTTCTATGTGCACAAGCCGACCCTGAAATCCGGTCGCCCCGCCGTGGTGCGCAAGACGCTCGGTTCGAAACTTATCAAGATGACCTACTCCGAGGACGCCGGTCACGGTCGCCAGGTGAAGATCGTCGACACCGTGGATGCCGAGCGCAACCGCTTCTGCATCACGGACGAGGAAGTGATGGCGCTGGCGAAGCAGGCCCTCATCATCGAGCAGCACTACGGTCGCCCGATGGACATCGAATGGGCCAAGGATGGTCAGGATGGCAAGCTCTACATAGTCCAGGCGCGACCGGAAACCGTGCGCAGCCGCCAGGAGGCGAACACCCTGGAGCGCTTTGCCCTCAAGCAATCCGGCAAGGTGCTGATCGAGGGGCGCGCCATCGGCCACAAGATAGGGGCGGGCCCGGCGCGGGTCATCAGCTCCATCAGCCAGATGGACGAGGTGCAACCCGGCGATGTGCTGGTCACCGACATGACGGATCCGGACTGGGAGCCCATCATGAAGCGGGCCTCCGCCATCGTCACCAACCGGGGTGGCCGCACCTGCCACGCCGCCATCATAGCCCGTGAGCTCGGCATCCCGGCCGTGGTCGGCTGTGGCGATGCCACCGACCGCATCGAGGCGGGTCAGCTCATCACCGTCTCCTGCGCGGAAGGAGACACCGGCTTCATCTACGACGGCGAGCTCGACTTCGACGTGGCGGTGACCGAGGTGGGCAACATGCCGCGCCTGCCCATCAAGGTCATGATGAACGTCGGCAACCCGGACAGGGCCTTCGACTTCGCCCAGTTGCCGAACGCCGGCGTGGGTCTGGCCCGCCTCGAGTTCATCATCAACCGCATGATAGGGGTCCACCCCAAGGCGCTGCTGGAGTTCGACAAGCAGACGCCCGAGCTGCAAGCCACCATCACCAGGATGATCGCGGGCTACGAGAGCCCCCGCGAGTTCTACGTCGCCAAGCTGACGGAAGGGATCGCCACCCTGGCCGCCGCCTTCTGGCCGGAGCGAGTCATAGTGCGGATGTCGGACTTCAAGTCCAACGAATACGCCAACCTGGTGGGGGGCCGTGGTTACGAGCCTCATGAAGAGAACCCCATGATCGGCTTCCGTGGCGCCTCCCGCTACATCGCCGACAGCTTCCGCCCCTGCTTCGCGCTGGAGTGCGAGGCGATGAAGCGGGTGCGCGATGTCATGGGCCTGACCAACGTCGAGGTGATGATCCCCTTCGTGCGCACAGTGGGCGAGGCGGAGCAGGTGGTGGAGATCCTGGCGGAGAACGGGCTGCGCCGTGGCGAGCGGGGGCTGAAAGTCATCATGATGTGCGAGCTCCCCTCCAACGCCCTGCTGGCGGACAAGTTCCTCGAGCACTTCGACGGCTTCTCCATCGGCTCCAATGACATGACCCAGTTGACTCTGGGGCTGGATCGGGACTCGGGCCTCATCGCCCACCTGTTCGATGAGCGCAACGAGGCGGTCAAGGCGCTGCTGGCCATGGCCATCGCGGCCGCGCGCAAGGCGGGCAAGTACGTCGGCATCTGCGGCCAGGGGCCGTCGGATCACTCGGACTTCGCCGCCTGGCTGGTCGAGCAGGGCATAGACTCCGTGTCGCTGAACCCGGATACCGTGGTCGACACCTGGCTCTATCTGGCCGAGCAGAACAAGGCAAGCTGAGCCAGCACAGGCAGCTCCCCCCATAATCCATGACGGCACCTTCTCGGTGCCGTTTTTTATTACCAACAGGGTGCTGTGTCTATGACTCGTATATGCAAGGTGAATGGGATCTCGTCTCTCGCACCCTCTATGGGGGGTCATCGCCGGGTGGGCATGGGAGGATGAGGTTGCTGCGGCGTCGTGGCTAAAGACGAGGGGGCCCATGGCCCCCTCGATGAGATGACGGCTTCAGAGCGAGGCGTGCTTCACCTGGGCTGCTGTTCGGCGCCGGCCAGTTCGATCTGCACCTTCACACCTTCCTGCTTGAGCCGGGCGCTGATGGCGTTCAGATCGGTGCCTGGCTTGGCCTCCAGCAGGGCGATGCCGCCACTGCTCTGCTTGAAGCTCAGACCGTGGCGCGTGGCCAGTGCCCTGGCTTGAGGCTCGTCGGCCTCGATCAGCAGGGTACCGCTGACGGTGAGCTCGGGGCTGGCGACCCCCTGCAGCAAGATGTCACCGCTGCGCAGGCCAGGTTGTGCCGTCTTGCCATCCAGGCTGCGGGCGACGCGCTTCTTGCTGCCGTTGTCCGGCGTGAGGTAGGTCTGACCGTTCACCTCTATGGTGCTGTACTGCTTGCCCTCGATGACCACCGACTCTTCGGCCGTGGCCTGAGCGGAAACCGAGGCCAGCAGGCTTGCCAGGGCAAGGCTGAGTAAGCTGTGTTTCATGTTGTGACTCCTGTGGGATTAGAGGGAGGTTGCGTCATGGCCGATCACCCGCAGGGACCAGTTGAGCAGTTGACCCGGCTGGCTGTTATTGCGCTCGGTCAGGGTCGTGCGGGCGTTGGTGCTGCGATTGAGCAGCGAGACCTGACGGTTGCCGCTGGCTACGTCGGTCACCGCCAGTTGCCACTCGCCCTCGGCGGATTCCCCGTAGAACTTGTGGGAGAGCATGCGCATGTCGCGCAGCCCCTTGGTACGCACATAACCCAACTGCTGCCGGTCGAGGGATTGACCCACCAGGCTGTTGTTGGGGTTGAGCAGCACGCTGCGGGTGCCGGAGGGGGAGACCAGTTCGATCAGCAGATCGGGCAGCCGCTGGTGATCCAGACTGATCTGCACCTGCACCGCTTCCACCGTCAGCGGCTGACTGACCCGGGTGCTGGAGGTGGTCGGGCTGCTGCCCAGATCCGGGATGGCGCCCTGGGCACCTTGCACAGTCACCTTCTGCCAGGGCAGCTGTACCAGCGGCGGCAAGGGATTGTGAGTGGCGGCGCTCGCCAGGGCCTTGTTCACATCGATGAGGCCAAAGCCGTAGGTCGGGTTGAACCAGACCCCGGCGGCGTTGCGCTCCCAGCCTTCCAGCCCGGTCACCCGGCGTTGCTGACCATTGGCGGCTGTGTAGCTCAGTGTGACCGCTGCCTGGTTGGCATCGATGCGGGTGGCATTGCGCGCCAGCAGATCCCGCAGATCCCGTACCGACAAGTCCGGATAGGCCGACATCAGCAGCGTCATGGCGCCCGCTGTGTTCGGGGTGGCCGAAGAGGTGCCATTCATGGTGCCGTTGTAGTCGCAGCTTGCATCCAGCGCCGGGTTGCCGTGCAGTCGGTTGGTGCTGGGATCGTCTACCCGGTTGTAGCCCATGTCACAGCCGGGCAGATCCGTGGTCACCATGGCCGGTGAGGCGGTGCCGTACTCGCCGCCGGGGGCCGTCAGGAAGACGTTGCTGCCGACGCTGGAGTAGGAGGAGCGCACGCCGTCCGCGTTGCTGGCACTGACCACCAGGTTCCAGAAGTTGCTGTTGGAAGGATCTATGTTGCTGTTTTCAAACGGCAGTCTGAGCTCGCCGCCGGTGCGGTTGAGCACATAGTTGCCGGCGGCAATGCGGCTGAAGCCGTTGCCTGCGGCCTTGATGTAGGCGGCCCCTTGCGCCTTCAGGGTCATCTGCTCAAACAGGCGATCCAGTTGCACCTGGTTGAGGCCGCCGGCCCCCTGGGGATCGACCAGGCTCATGCCGTAGCTCTGGTTGAAGACGCGGTTGTCGCGGCTGGCCTGGCTGTTGCCGAGGGCATAGAGCCAGTCTTGCTGCAACTGCTGGCTATTGTCGTCGAGCAGGTTGAAGCCTTGCAGCTGGGCACGGGGGGCCACGCCCCGGGTGCCGATGGCGTTGTCGACCGCCGCTATGATGCCGGAGACAGAGGTGCCGTGGGCACTGTCCGGATCGGTCGGCGTCGGGTCGTCGCTGCCGGTCACCACGTTCTTCGAACCGGGGCGGACGTTGTCGGCGAGATCCGGGTGGGCGATGGCCAGGCCGTCGTCCACGACGGCCACATTGATCCCCTGGCCGAGTACCTCTGTGCGGTGGGCCCACCAGAGGTTGAGGTCATTGCCCGCCACGCCGCCACGGGCACTGAAGGCATGCTGGCCACTGTTGAGCAGGTGCCACTGCTGGTCCTGCAGGGGGTTGATGCCGGGCAGGCAGCGCTGTGCGCTGGTGCGGCCGGTATCCATGTCGACTTCTCTGCCGGTGAGGGGGGCACAACTCTCTGCAGCCTGCGCCGAGACCACAGGCAGGGCCGAGAGCAGGGCCGTGATTGCCAATGCTAACGATGTTTTTCTCATTGATAAACTCCATCTTAAGGGCGCACCGCACCGAGGTGCGACGGGCATCTATACATGAGAAAAGACGATTCAAAAGGCTCTCATTTCTGAGTTGAGAGGGGGCTCAAAGAAATCTCATTTGAGCCCATATGGGGGTATCAATGGGGCAGATTACGTGTTTCATTGAGAGTTATTCGCATTCAACGTTAATGATCTTTTTGTTGATAGAAGGGCCTGTTGTGAAGCGCCCTCACCCCTGTCATGGCTGCCGCTGGTCGCTATCCCTGTTAAGGTAAGGGCAAAACAGCACTCAGGACGGATCCATGACTCTTTTGCAGTGGCAATCAGCCAGGCTGGCTCTTCACGGCGACCAGACCCTCTTCATCCCCGACCTCAAGCTGGCGCCTCAGGCGTGCTGGGCCTTCGTCGGCAGCAACGGCAGCGGCAAGACGGCGTTGGCCTCTGCCCTGTGCGGCGAGCTGGCCGTCCGTGCAGGGGAGGTGACTGGCCGGGTGAGGGCCGAGTGCCTCTCCTTCGAGTCGCAGCAGCGGCTGGGGGAGCTGGACTGGCAGCGGCGCAACACCGACATGCTGGGGGAAGAGGAGGAGGCAGGCTATCGGGTGTCGACCCTGATGCTGGAGGAGGGGGGCGAGGAGGCCCAGGCCCGCTCGCTGCTGGCGCGCTTCGGCATCGAGTCCCTGTGGGATCGTCCCTACCGCCATCTCTCGAGCGGGGAGGGGCGCAAGCTGCTGCTGGCCCGCGCCCTGCTGGGGAGGCCCGAACTGCTGGTGCTGGACGAGCCCTTCGATGGGCTGGATCAGGGCTCTCGCCAGGAGCTGATGGGGCTGCTGGCAGAGCTGGTCGGGGAGGGACAGCGGTTGGTGGTGATCGTCAACCGCTTCGACGAGATACCCCCCTTTGCCACTCACCTCGGCCTGCTCGGGGAGCTCAGCCTGCTGCTGGCGGGGGAGCGTGACGCCGTGCTCGGCAGCCGGGAGGTGGCCCAGCTGGCACGGGCCGAAATCGCCTCACCTCGCTTACCCCCGCCGCTGACGGCTCCCGCGCCCTTGCCCCCCGGCCCCCGGGTACAGATGCGCGCCTTGCGCGTCGCCTACGGGGAGCAGGTCATCATCGACGGGCTCGACTGGACCATAGAGGAGGGAGAGCACTGGCAACTGGTGGGGCCCAACGGTGCCGGCAAGTCGACCCTGCTCGCCCTCATCACAGGGGATCATCCGCAGGGGTACAGCAATGATCTGCGCCTGTTCGGAGTGCGCCGGGGCAGTGGCGAGAGCATCTGGGAGATCAAGCGCCACATCGGCCTGGTGAGCCCGGCCCTGCACCTGGACTATCGCGTCAATTGTTCGGTGCAGACGGTGGTCCTCTCCGGCTTTTATGACTCCATCGGCCTCTATACCCACCCGGGGGATCGCCAGCTGGCGCTCGCCAACCAGTGGCTGCTCCTGCTGGGGCTAAAGGAGCAGGGGGCGCAGCCCTTTCACTCCCTCTCCTTCGGCCAGCAGCGCCTGGTGCTCATCGCCCGGGCCCTGGTCAAGCATCCGCCGCTGCTCATCCTGGACGAGCCCCTGCAGGGGCTGGATCCCTTGAACCGCCACCTGGTGCGGGAGATGGTGGTGCGCCTCATAGGGGAAGGCACCCAGTTGCTGTTCGTCTCCCACCACCCCGAGGATGCGCCCCCCGGCCTCAGCCACCGGCTGAGCTTCGTGCCAGACGGCGTGAGGGGGTATCGCTATCTGCAGGAGAAGCTGGATGAGGGGTGATACCGGTTAGGCGGCTATTCATCCATGCGGAGTGAGCTAAACGGCGCCATAGGGCGCCGTTTTTATGCCTTCTTAACTGGATGCCGCAAGCTGCCCCTATTCAGGCAATAGCCCTTGCTGGCGGATAAGCCCGGCCAGGCTCGCCGCTATGCCGTCGTGCTCGGCGGCAGTCGGATGCCAGAGGCAGCCTGAGTTGTCGGAGCGCATTTGCTCGACCAGTACCGGGGGATCCCCCAACAGGGCTAGCTGTTGTTGCAGGCGGGCCAGTGCCTGGTTGAGCCTGTCATGGGGCCAGAGATATTGGCCCATGAGAATGATGGGCGGGCTGTCATAGCGTTGGCGCAGATCGCGCAGCAGGTCGACATAACCATCAACCCAGGCCTGCTGGAATGCCTCCTGATCCTGCCAGGGCTCATGGGGTTGCAGTTCAGAGCTGAAGTCATTGGTGCCGAGCTCGACGACGATCAGCGCAGGGTGCTGGCTCTCGAAGTCGGTGCCGCCCTGATAGACGGCGCCAGCCTTGTTCAGGTAGTGGGGCAGGGCATGATGGGGTTGATTGCCGTCCCAGTTGCGCAAGAGCCCGAGCCCGGAGTAAGAGACCTGGCTGTGTGTGGCCCCGAGCAGTGCTGCCGTCTTGGCCGGGAAGGCGAGCCGGGCGTTGGAGCTGTTGAGGTTCTCCTCCCAGCTGCATTCCCGCTTGTCCGACTCGCTGCCCATGCCAGCGCTGATGGAGTCACCGACAAACAACAGATGGGGTTTCTGCTGCCAGATGCCGCTCACCACCCCGTCAGTGATCAGGGCGTCCAGGGTCAGCATGGCGTCATAGGTCTCGGTGCGTTTGACCAGCTCGACCCTTACCGCGCGGGGTTGGGGCAGTTGCAGGAGGGGATAGGTGTTCATGCCCTGATCGGTCTTGATGACACCGTGTAGCTGGCCATCGATCAGCAGATCGAACTGGCTTTGCTGTCCATCTATGGCGATCGCCAGATCGCTCCCCTGAAAGAGGAATGAGAGCCGGGTGGCCGGCCAGTTGAATTGCACGTCCTGCTTGACCCAGTCGCGCACGATGCGCCCCTCGTAATTGAGACGATGATCCGTGGCTTCGATGCGGGCGGCCTGTGTCTCGGCAGCCAGCCCCACGGCGGCGAGCAGGAGGAGTCCTTTCACTGTCTTCATGCTGATCCCTGTGCTGTGTTGGGTTAACGCGACAGGGAGAGTCCAGATACCGGATCCGCTTCCGTACACGACGGGAACCGGTCAGGTATATGTCACCATCGCTGCCATTTGGCGCCTAGCAAGTGGGCGCCAAATGAAGATATATGGTGATGTGTTGTGCATAAAAGCAGCATCATCAGGATTTGTGGGGGCCATCAAACTTTTTATTCGAAGATTAATAAGTGCCGCGTGGCGGTCATTTCACCAGGGCCAGGATCTCCCGAAACGCCGGATGGCGGCAATCCCCCATCAGCTGGTAGAGGCACATCTCCACCGAGGTGAGGGATGCCCCCCGGGCCGCCAGCTGGCCGATGGCGAGCTCCCGGTTGGCGACGGTGCGGGACGACACAGCATCCACCACCAGAGAAACCCGGGCGCCGCTCGCCAGAAGCCCCAGCGCACTCTGGTAGACGCAGATATGGGCCTCGATGCCGCACACCAGCCAGTGGCCGACCCCGGTTCCGGCGAGGGCATCGGCGACCGTCGGCTCCCCCAGGGCGCCGAAGCTGTACTTGGGCAGCACAAGGGTGCCCGCCTGCAGCGGCTGCAACTCGGGCACCGTGGCGCCGAGCTTGTCCGGGTTCTGCTCCAGCCAGACAACCGGCAGCCCCAGCGCCTTGGCTCCCTGCACCAGCCGGGCCGTGTTGGCGATGAGCGAGTCGCTTCCCTCTACCAGGCGGGCCAGTTTGCCCTGGATATCGACCACCAGCAGGCCGGTGTCGCGGCTTTCAAGCATGATTTTCTCCTTTGTATGTGGCGAGTTTCCCGGTCCCGAGCTCAACGACGCCGGGCTCTTGCTGACAAGCTGCACGGCGCCCCTTCACGCGCTTGCCGTGCCAGGGGGGTCAAGGTAGGCCAGGGCCTCTATGTTGTTGCCGTCCGGATCGAGCAGGAAGGCGGCGTAGTAATTGGGGGCATAGTGGGGGCGCAGCCCCGGCTGCCCGTTGCAGGCAAAGCCGGCCCTGACGCCAGCCTGGTGAAACTCATCCACCTGGGCCGCGCTGCTTGCCGCGAAGGCGAGATGGCAGGGGGCACCCTGTTGGCCCCGCTCTATCCCAACCCGGCCGAAACCTGCGGCGTCTTTGTCTGCCCACTTGAGTGTTATCAAGAGAGGAGCCAGCACGGTTTCATAGAAGCGTCGGCAGTCGTCGACGCGCACCACCTTGATTTCAACATGATCGAACACGGCTACTCCTTGTGCTGTCTGTGGGCTGAGCAGGCTCTCGGCACCCTTATCGGACCCCGTGAAGATGGGTATCGAATGACCACAATAAGCCGGTTTTGCGTCAAGCGGGGAGAGGGCAAGCCGCATAACTGCGTGCTCCGTCAAAGATTTCTCATCCAGGGGGTGGATGGGCTTTGCCTCTCTTTGGCCAAGCTTGCCCGGTTTTGTTGCTTGGCGAAGGGGAAAAGCTCTGTTATGGTGTCCTTAATTAGCCGTTTGGATGGCTAGATGGTTGTGGTGTCGGCCTTCATGATGACACCCGCGGCCCCACCATTTTGATGATCATTTCGACAGGGAGTTTCTATGCAGCGTCGTTCCTTCTTCACCCTCTCCGCCCTCGCGCTGCTCGCCAGCAGCCTGCCGCTGTCAGCCTTTGCCATCGATGAGGCGAAGAAAGAGATAGTGATAGGCACTACTGTCGGGGACTTCGCCGACATGGTGACCGACTCCATCAAGCCGCAGCTCGAAGCCAAGGGCTACAAGGTCAAACTGGTGGAGTTCACCGACTACGTGACCCCCAACATCGCCCTGGCGGACGGGTCGCTGGACGTCAACTGCTTCCAGCACAAACCCTATCTGGAGAGCTTCTCCAAAGACCGGGGCCTCTCCCTGGCCCCGATCACCCAGGTGCCGACCGGCCCCATGGGGCTCTACGCCGGCAAGCTGGGGGATCTCAAGGCCCTGAAAGAGGGCAGCACTGTCGCCATTCCCAACGATCCCACCAACCAGGCGCGGGCCCTGCTGATGCTGCAGGACCTGGGCTGGCTCACCCTCAAAGAGGGGATCAACCCTCTCAAGGCGAGCGAGTTCGATGTGGTGAAGAACCCCCACGACATCAAGCTGGTGTTGCTGGAGGCGGCGCAACTGCCCCGCTCCCGTGAAGACGTGGACTTCTCCGTCATCAACGGCAACTTCGCCGCCTCGAGCGGGATCCCCTTCAGCACGGGTCTCTTCCTCGAGCGCAGCTATGACTTCATCAACTGGGTGGTGGTCAAAGGGGCCGATGCGGACAAGCCGTTCGCCAAGGATGTGGCGGCGGCCTACAACTCCCCCGAGTTCAAGGCCTATGCCGCCAAGCGCTTCGTCGGCTACAAGTACCCTCAGGGCTGGCAGAGCCAGGGCTGAGAGCAGAGCCAGGGCTGAGAGCAGCACCTGCAACGAAAAACGGGCACCTTGGTGCCCGTTTTTTCATCTGGGAGATCAGTAGCGGTGCAGCCACCAGCGGGCGGCGACGAGGGCGGTGAGGCTGCCAAGCAGGGCGCTCGCCAGCACGTCCAGGGGCCAGTGCATGCCGATCAGGGTGCGCGACAGGCCGATGCCGATGGCCCAGAGCGGCAGCAGCCAGACCCCGGCGGGGGCCCGGGCCAGCCAGATCAGGCCGAAGAACTGGGCCAGGCTCATGGCGGCTATGCTGTGGCCGGAGGGGAAGGCGTAGTTCACCTCCGTCTGCCAGTGGTGGCCGAGCCAGGCGGGCAGCGCCAGCAACTGGGTCGCGGCGTGGACCTGTTCGCTGCGAAGCGCACTGCTGCCGGCATAGAACTGGCGGATGGCGGGGATAAGCTCCTGGCTCTCCAGCCAGAGCAGATAGGGCCTTGGCTCCTCGGTCAGCTGCTTGATGAGGCTCTTGATGATCCAGTCGCTCGCGAGCGTGGCAAAGAGGGCGCCCGCGAGGGCCAGCAGGGCGGTGTGGCCGAGCGTCAGCTTGTGTCGGGTCAGCAGCAGCAAGGCGGCGATGGTGATGGCAAGGCCGGGCAGGTCCACCATGCGGGTGAGGGCATAGGGCCACCAGAGCCAGTCCGATTGCAGGGCACCCGTCATGAAGGGCTGCCAGGGCAGGCAGACGAGCAGCAGCAGCGGCAGCAGCAGTATGGCGTTGAAACCAAGCACCCGGCGGCGTGGCAACGAAGAGGCATGAGTCGGCATGAGAGGGCTCGTAACAGGTGCACATGACAGGGCGGATGATAAAGAGGCGTCATTGTGCCAGCCCGTCCCCCCTGGTCAAGCCAGGGGGCGCGAGGGCAACATGTTGTTACATATGAGTGCGACGCGCCATCTGTGGATGCCCGGGAACCCGCTTCGACGCCCTGGCTCCCTGTCGCCTTAAGAGAGCGGCGCACTCTTTGCCCACGACAACCCGAGAACAAGTCTCTGAAAATTCGGCCCGCTTGGGCTAGAATGGCGCGCCTGTGGCCGGTTGTGGATGAGAAGAGAGCCGATGAAGATCGTCGTTGATGAAAATATGCCCCATGCCTGCGAGCTGTTTGCCGAGTTTGGCGAGGTCGTCCCCCTGCCCGGACGGCAGATAGGGGCGGCGGATCTGCAGGATGCCGACGTGCTGCTGGTGCGCTCGGTGACCCGGGTCGATGCCGGGCTGCTCGCCAGCTGCCCGCGGCTTGGCTTCGTCGGCACCGCCACCATAGGCACGGATCACATCGACACCGCTCTCCTGGCCGAGCGGGGTATCCCCTTCTTCAGCGCCCCCGGCTGCAACAAGTATTCGGTGGGCGACTATGTGCTCTCGGCCCTGCTGGTGCTGGCGGAGCGCCATGAGCTCAGCCTCGATCGGATGAGCCTCGCCGTCATTGGCGCCGGCAACACGGGGGAGTGCGTTGCGGGCAAGGCAGAGGCGCTCGGCATGAAGGTGCTGCGCTGCGATCCGCCGCGGGCACGCACTGAGGGCGGTGCGGGTTTTGTCGATTATCAGACGGCCCTTGGGGCCGATATCGTCAGCTTCCATGTGCCCCTGACCCGCAAGGGGCCGGAGCCGACCTTCCACCTGCTGGGGGAGCGCGAGATAGCCGCGCTGCCCGGGGGCCAGTTCCTTATCAATGCCTCCCGGGGGGAGGTGTGGGACAACCAAGCCTTGCTGGCGCGCCAGCAGAGTCAAGCGCCGCTCAAGCTGGTGATGGACGTGTGGGAAGGGGAGCCTGAGCCCCTAGAGGCCCTGGTGCCTTACACCGAGATAGCCACTCCGCACATCGCCGGCTACAGCCTGGAGGGCAAGGCCCGCGGCACCTGGATGCTCTATCAGGCGCTCTGCCAGCAGCTGGGGCGCACGGCGCGCCAGGATCTGCAATCCCTGCTGCCCGCCCCCGAGGTGCGCGAGTTGACGCCGGGTCAGCCCGCCGATCAGGGGTTGATCAAGCAGCTGGTCCACCTCATCTATGACGTGCGCCGGGACGATGCCCGCTTTCGCAACCGGATCGGGTTGCCCGGCAGCTTCGATGGGCAGCGCAAGGACTACCCGGAGCGGCGCGAGCTCTCCTCCTTGCAGGTCAGCGGCCCCTTCGCCTGCGACAGGCTGGCCCGGCTGGGCTTTGCCATCTCGCAACAATAAACCGGAATTCATGCGGGGGCTCCGATCACCGGATCGGGGTCCTCCGTCTCGGCCCGCACCCTGCCGGCCGACCATCAGACAGATCACGCCTGCCGCCCCTGATGCCGACCCGGTCGGCCTCATCGGCGGGCAATATCACAGGAGAGAACATCAGTGAGTCAACAATTCAACGTAGCGGTACTGGGCGCGAGCGGCGCCGTGGGTCAGGCCATGATCGAGATCCTGGAGGAGCGCGCCTTCCCGGTCGCCACCCTCTACCCCCTGGCCTCCAGCCGCAGCGCCGGCGACACAGTGCGCTTTGGCGGCAAGAACATCGAGATCAAGGATGTCGAGGAGTTTGACTGGAGCCAGGTGCAGATCGCCCTCTTCTCCGCCGGTGCCGAGGTCTCTGCCAAGTGGGCGCCCATCGCGGCCGAGCAGGGCTGCATCGTCATCGACAACACCTCCTGCTTCCGTTACGACGAAGATATCCCCCTGGTGATCCCGGAAGTGAACCCGGATGCTCTGGCGGATTTTCGCAACCGCAACATCATCGCCAACCCCAACTGCTCCACCATACAGATGCTGGTTGCCCTCAAGCCCCTGCAGGACGAGGTGGGCATCGCCCGCATCAACGTGGCGACCTACCAGTCCGTCTCCGGCTCCGGCAAGGAAGGGGTGAGCGAGCTGGCGGGCCAGACCGCCCATCTGCTCAACGGCCGTCCGGTGGAGCCGACCATCTATCCGCAGCAGATCGCCTTCAACCTGATCCCGCAGATCGACAGCTTCACCGACAACGGTTACACCCGTGAAGAGATGAAGATGGTGTGGGAGACCCAGAAGATCCTGGGGGATGCCAGCATAGCCGTGAACCCCACCTGCGTGCGGGTGCCGGTGTTCTACGGTCACGCCGAGGCGGTCCACGTCGAGCTGCACCAGCCGCTGGACGCCGAGCAGGTCAAGGAGCTGCTGCGCAATGCCCCCGGGGTCACCCTGTTTGACGACGATGCGGACTACCCGACCCCGGTGCGCGACGCCACCGGCAAGGACGAGGTGCTGGTTGGCCGGGTGCGCCAGGATATTTCTCACCCGAGCGGTATCAATATGTGGATCGTGGCCGATAACGTTCGTAAGGGCGCGGCGACCAACAGCGTGCAGATTGCCGAGCTGCTGGTGCGCGACTACCTCTGAGGCCGTTTTGCGGCCTGCGGCGGGGAGGGAGCCCCGCCCGAGGAGATGAGCCAGGGTCCCGGGATGTGACCGGGGGCGCACTCTCCGGTTTTAAGAATGTCGCGTGATATCAGTGAGCTAGGTTTTTTTCTACACTCGGGTTCGCGTCTGGGGCCGCTCTATGGCGGCATGTGGACGCGAAATATGTCGGATCGCTGGCTTGAGACCGGCGGCTGATTTATATTGAGCCGATTGTTTTGGGGTAACTATCCAGATTTTTCAATGTGATAGGGCCATCATACGAAGGAACGAATATGGGACATTCCCGCATAACGCTGGCAACGCTACTCGCATTGGGTCTTCTGGGCACGGCTCAGGCCGATGAGGCGGGGCGAGAGCCTTTCTTTGTCGAGCTCAAGGGCCCGGACGGTGCCGCGCCTCCTGTCGTTCAGCCTCAGGCCCAGCCCGTGGCACCGGCCCAGCCGGCTCCCAGGGCCCAGCCCATAGTGCGTCAGGCGCCCAGCGCCGCCGCGGGCAGCTATGGCCCTGTCCGTTCCACCGATACCCTCTGGAGCCTGGCGAGCAAGCATCGCCCCTCCAGCCGGGTGACCGTCTACCAGACCATGGTGGCGATCTATGACAAGAATCCCAAGAGTTTTGCCGACGGCAACATCAACCACATCCTGGTGGGATCCCGCATTCTGCTGCCAAGCGCCGCCGAGGCGGGCCGCATCACGGACGCCGAGGCCCGTCGCCGCTTCAACAGCGACAACGCCAGCTGGAAGGGGCTGAGCCCCAAATACCTGGCCGAGAAGCAGACCCATCCGGTGGCGACCAAGCCGGCGACCCGCGCGCCGGTCAAGGCCGTGGCCAAGGCGGCCCCCCTTCCGACCGCCGCCAAGGTGAGCGCGCCCCAGGCGGCGACCGAGGTGACGGCGATCGCCAAGGCGGCCGCTCCGGCGGCGAGTGCCGCCGCGCCAACCGCAGCCCCGGCCCCCTTGCCGGTCAGTGCCGCCGCCGTGGTGGGCAAGCCCTCCACCGAGATGGCGCTGGCGCTGGAAGATGCCAACGCCCAGCTCGGTCAGGTCACCGAGATGAACCACAGGCTCAAGCTGCGCCTGCAGTCCCTGACCGAAGAGGTGGAGACCCTCAAGGCCCAGCTGCAGGATCAGACCGCGCTGCAAAAAGAGGTGGCGGAGCTCAAGGCCAAGCCGGTGCCGCCCGTGGTGGCCCCCGCACCCAAGCAGAACTGGGTGATGGAGCTGCTCGCCTCGCCGCTCAACCTCGCCATGATCATCCTGCTGCCCGTGCTGCTGGTGCTGGCCCTGGTGACGCTCTGGCTGCGGGCCCGCGCCCGCCGCGAGCTGGAAGAGCAGGAGAAGAGCCTGTCGGAGTCCACCTCCATGGTGATGGGGGAGGAGAGCAGCGAGTTTGACCAGCTGATGACGGTCGGCATCGCCGATGACGAGCCCATGCACGCCATGCCGGATCTTGGGCCGGGTGACAATGGCCGTCAGGAGGGTGCCAAGGCCCCGACTGACGTCGTCTTCAGCGATGATGAGATGGCCCTGTCCGCCTTCGATGTGGAGCCTGCGGTGACGACGGCCAACCGGGATCCGGATCTGGTGCCCGAGCTCGACCTGGCCCACGAGGGTGACTTCAGTCTGCCCCTGGCCCCCGAGCTGGATCTCTCCGGCGAGTCCGAGGCCAGGGCCCGGGCCGACGACGAGCTCATGAGCGAGGAGGAGCTGCAAGCGGCCCTGTTCGCCGAGCTGGATGCCGATCTCGAGGCCGATCTCAGCCAGGCGCAGGAGCAGAGCAGAAGCCAGCGCGATGGGGCGCTTGCCAACTTTGATCTCAGCGATCTCGAGACCGACTTCCAGGAGCCTGCCACCGACACCGCTGCCCGAGGCGACGACGCCTATGGCAAGGATGATATCGATGACATGCTGGCCGAGCTCGGGCTGGAGCCCACCAAGCCGGCGGCGCCGGCCTGGGATCCCAACGAGCTGGCCCTGGCGGACTTCGAGGATGCCTTCACCGAGGTGGAGCCCCATCAGGGCGATCTGAAGCCCCGTGAGCAGGCGCAGGCGAACGACTACGTGGAGATAGACAAGCTCCTGGCGGAGGCCAACGCCAGCAGCACGGAGCAGGAGCCCTACCAGGGCTTCTCCCTGGACGTGGGGCTGGATGGCTTCCCCGAGGTGTTGCCGGAGTCCACCGGGTTCGATGTGGATGCCGATGACGGCGGCGTGGGGGCCAAGCTGGATCTGGCCCGGGCCTACCTCGAGATCGACGACAAGGAGAGCGCCCGCGAGCTGCTGCAAGAGGCGGCGGCCCAGGGCAGCGAGCACCAGCGCAGCGAAGCCGAGAAGCTGCTCAGACGCCTGGGGTGATCCCCTTTGCCGGTGATGAACACAGAGGGCAGCCCGCGGGCTGCCCTCTTTCATGTCGGTCGCTGGCACGGGATGCCGGCCCGAACTGGGACTTTTGGGCCCAAGGGCGTATAATCCGGCCCGTTTCTTTCATCCTTTCCCCACAAGACAAGATTCATCCATGCGAATTGCCCTAGGTATTGAATACGACGGCAGCCGGTATTTCGGCTGGCAGCGTCAGCGCGAAGTGATCAGCGTGCAGGCCGAACTGGAAAAAGCCCTCAGCCGCATCGCCAACCACCCCGTCTCCATCCAGTGCGCCGGTCGTACCGATGCCGGGGTGCACGCCACCGGCCAGGTGATCCACTTCGATACCGAGGCGAACCGCGCCGAGGGTGCCTGGACCCTGGGGCTCAACTCCAACCTGCCGCCGGACATCGCCGTGCGCTGGGTCAAGGAGGTGGACGAGAACTTCCACGCCCGCTTCAGCGCCACCGCCCGTCGCTACCGTTATGTCATCTACAACCATAACTTCCGCCCGGCCATCCTCGGCAGCGGCGTCAGCCACTACCACGAGACCATAGATGCCGACCTGATGCACCAGGCGGGCCAGAGCCTGCTCGGGGAGCACGACTTCAGCACCTTCCGCGCCATCGCCTGCCAGTCCAACACCCCCTGGCGCAATGTGACCCACCTGTGCGTCAGTCGCTCCGGCCCCTACATAGTGCTCGACATCAAGGCCAACGCCTTCCTGCACCACATGGTGCGCAACATCACCGGCTCCCTGCTGCTGGTGGGGCAGGGGCAAAAACCCGTGGAGTGGATAGCCGAAGTGCTGGCGGCCAGGGATCGCAACCTGGCGGGGCCGACCGCCAAGGCGGGGGGCCTCTATCTGGTGGACGTGGACTACCCGGCAGAGTTTGCCCTGCCGCAGTTGCCGCTCGGCCCGCTCTGGCTGCCGGACTCGGCACCGGGTACGACCAGTTTTTAGTAACTGGGCCCGAAAATTTGTGGTTTAATGATCCGTCATTTATTGCCATCGAGCCGTAAGTCATTGAACAATCAAGGCCCGATGCGTTTTGTCAGGCACAAAAGCATTAAGGAATTCCATGAGCTGGCTTGAGAAGATCCTTCCCAAGAGCAAGATCACTACACCGCGTCGTCACAACATTCCGGAAGGGGTGTGGACCAAGTGTACCGCTTGCGAACAGGTGCTCTACCGGGCAGAACTGGAGCGCAATCTCGAAGTGTGCCCCAAGTGTGATCATCATATGCGGATCAGCGCCCGCGCCCGCCTCGAGAGCTTCCTCGACGAGCAGGGCCGCACCGAGGTCGGTGCCGAGCTGGAGCCGCAGGACATCTTGAAATTCAAGGATTCCAAGCGCTACAAGGATCGTTTGTCTGCCGCTCAGAAAGAGACGGGAGAAAAAGATGCGCTGGTGGTGATGAAGGGGACCCTCAAGGGGGTGCCGGTCGTCGCCTGTTCATTCGAGTTCTCCTTCATCGGTGGCTCCATGTCCTCCGTGGTCGGTGCCCGCTTCGTGCGCGCCGTCGAGGAGAGTATCAAGGAAGGCCGCGGCCTGGTCTGCTTCTCCACCTCGGGTGGGGCGCGGATGCAGGAAGCGCTCTTCTCCCTGATGCAGATGGCCAAGACCAGTGCGGCGCTCGATCGCCTCACCAAGGCGGGCCTGCCGTTCATCTCCGTGCTGACCGACCCCACCATGGGGGGCGTCTCCGCCAGTCTGGCCATGCTGGGTGACATCAACGTGGGCGAGCCCAAGGCGCTGATCGGCTTCGCCGGTCCCCGCGTCATCGAGCAGACAGTGCGCGAGAAGCTGCCGGAAGGCTTCCAGCGCTCCGAGTTCCTGCTGGAAAAGGGCGCCATCGATCTCATCATCGACCGCCGCGAAATGCGCAGCCGTCTGGCCGGCCTGCTGGCCAAGCTGATGAATACTCAGGTCATCGAAGACTGAACATGAGTTCGCACATGCAACAATCTCAAAGCCGGTCGCTGGTCGACTGGCTTTCTTATTTGGAACGGATCCATCCGGTCAACATCGACATGGGTCTGGAGCGGGTCGGCGCCGTTGCCCGGCGCATGGGCCTTACCCAGTTGCCGTTCAAGGTGATCACGGTGGCGGGCACCAACGGCAAGGGCTCCTCCTGCGCCATGGCCGCCAGCATACTGATGGCCGCCGGTTACCAGGTGGGGGTCTACTCCTCGCCGCACCTGCTGCGCTTTACCGAGCGGGTGCGTATCGACGGGGCCGAGCTCTCTGACAGCGAGCACTGCGCCGCCTTTGCCGAGGTGGAAGCGGCCCGCGGCGAGATTGCCCTCACCTTCTTCGAGTTCGCCACCCTGGCGGGCCTGTGGCTCTTCTGCCGCGCCGCCCCCGACGTGCTGCTGCTGGAAGTGGGGCTGGGCGGCCGGCTCGACGCCACCAATGTGGTGGAGTCCGACGTGGCCCTGATCACCTCCATTGCGCTGGATCACTGCGACTGGCTCGGGGATACCCGCGAAGCGGTGGCGGTGGAGAAGGCCGGGGTGTATCGCGCCGGCAAACCCGCCATCAGCGGCGAGCCCAACCCGCCAGCGACCATCGCCAGCGAAGCGGCGCGTCTTGGCGCCTGCCTGCGCCAGGTCGGCCGCGACTTCCACGGCGATGAGCACGATGCAGACTGGGATTACCATGGCCTGAACCACTGGCTGGGGCTGCCCAAACCCGCCCTGCCGCTGATGAACGCGGTCACCGTGCTGGCGGCGCTGGAATCCCTCGGCTTGCCGCTCTCGGAGTCCGCGATCCGTGACGGGCTGGCCAATGCCCGGCTGGCGGGGCGAATGCAGCGGCTGCAAAACGAGCCCCTGGTCATCGTCGATGTGGCCCACAATCCCCATTCGGCGGCTTATCTCGCGAGCCAGCTGCGCCAGATCCCCTGCAAGGGCAAGCGCCGCGCCGTGGTGGGCATGCTGAAAGACAAGGACATGGCAGGGTCGCTGGCCGAACTCGATGGCCTCATCGACCAGTGGTTCCTGGCGAGCCTCACAGGCCCGCGCGCCGCCACCGCAGAGCAGCTTGCCGCCGCCCTCGGGGACGGGCAGGGACCGGCGGCGACCTTTGACGGCGTGAGCGCGGCTTATCGTGCTGCCCTGGCCGCATCGAGTCCTGATGATATGGTCATCGTCTTTGGTTCGTTTTACACTGTCGCCGACGTGCTGGCGGCGAGCGCCTGAGCGGCCCGACCGGCTCTTCGCATCGTGGATGTCCGCAAGATTGCAGGCCGTTGAGTCTAAGTAACTTGGCTGGAAATTAACTGGGCTGCGAGGTTGCAAAACAGCATGGCTGTCGGGGACCGTTCATCGTGGATGTCCGCAAGATTGCAGTTGAGTTTAAGTAACATGGGTGGAAATTAACTTGGCTGCGAGGTTGCAAAACAGCATGCTGCCGGGGACCGTTCATCGTGGATGTCCGCAAGATTGCAGTTGAGTCTAAGTAACATGGGTGGAAATTACCTTGGCTTCGAAGTTTCAAAATAGATTGGTGGGGACCGTCATCCTGGTCGCCCTGGTTGTCATCTTTCTGCCGGATCTGATGGACGGCAACAAGCTGGAGCAGAAGGAGGAGGCGTTTGCCAAGATCCCGCTGCGCCCCGAGCTCGAGCCCGCCAAACCCGCCTTGCAGGTCTCTGCCGCCAGCACCCTGCCGGCCGATCACCTGGCGAGCCAGCAGCAGGCCTCTGCCGCCACCCAGTGGCAGGTAGAAGAGATCGGGGATACGGTGACCCTGGCCGCCAATCAGGCCTCTGCTGCCGCCCAGGCACAGCCAGCGACCCAGGTTGTGGCCAAGCCTGAGCCCAAACCCGTGCCCAAGCCCGAGGTGGTGGCGAAGAAACCGGTGGAGCAGCCCAAGCCCAAGCCGCTGCCCCCCAAGCCGGTGGAGGTGAAGAAGCCGGTGGAGAGCAAACCGCAGGCGGGCCAGATCAAGTCCATGGACGATCTCATCGCCAGCAAGATGACGACCCAGGCTGCCACCCCGGCACCCGCGGCGGCGGCCCCGGCCCAGGGCAGCTGGATCCTGCAGCTCGGCGCCTTCAAGAATGCCGACAGCGTCAATGCCCTGGTGGGCAAGCTGAGGGCGGCCGGCTACTCGGCCCAGACCTCGCCGAGGACCCCGGTGCAGGGGCAGATCAACCGGGTCTTTATCGGGCCGGATGTCTCCAAGGCCAAGCTGCAGGGCATGCAGAGCAGGATAAGCCAGATGACGGGGCTGAGCGGCTCCGTGGTGGCCTACAACCCCTGATGGGGGTTTGACGAACGCCGAACAAAAAATACCGCGCCTCATTTGACAGATGGGCGCGGTATTTTTTTGCTCCCGTTGATGGCCTTTCAGGGAGAGGCCGGGCTGGTTTCTAGATGCACTTCACCGGCTTGGGCAGGCCGGCGATCTTGGTGGCCTGCTTGGCGGGCCCCTCGGGGAACAGCTTGTAGAGGTAGCGGCTGTTGCCCTTCTCCGGGCCGTACTGCTTCTCCATCGCCTTGACCAGGGCGCGGATGGCGGGGGAGGTGTTGAACTCCAGATAAAACGCCCGCACGAAGCGCACCACTTCCCAGTGCGGCTCCTCCAGCACTATGCCCTCCTGCTCGGCCAATACCAGCGCCAGTGCCTCGCTCCACTCTTCGCTGTGGCGCAGATAGCCCTTGGCATCGGTCTCGATGAGTTGGCCGTTGAAATGCAGCTGATGGTGTTCGGACGGGTGCTCGGACATGGAGGCTCCTCGGGCTGTCGGGATTGGGCGGGCATGGTAGCGCCTTGATCTTCGGTGAGCAACCGGCGCAGACGCGCCAGGGGGCACAATTCACCGGGCAGGGTCGTCGCCGCGCCCGGTGTGCGTTCTCTGGACTGGTGCCTTTCTTCGCCCGTCAGGCGTTGCCTTGCCGGGTGAGCAGCTGGCCGTCGTTGGCCAGCATCAGCAGTTCATCGGCCAGCTGGCTGATGAGGGTGAGCTGCTGGGTCAGCATCAGCTGCTCCTCGCTGCTGTCCGGGGTGATGGCCGGGCATACCCCCTCGAGCCGGGCCGGCATCTCCCCCGCCAGATGGCCGGCGGCCCGCTCCAGGGTATGGCTGATGTGGCGGCTGATCTCGTCAAGGCCCTCGATGGGTTCCAGCCTGTCCCGATGGGCCCCGAGGGCCGAGATGTAGGAGAGCAGGGCGTGGTTGCGCCAGGTGAGAGTGAAGCAGAGATCGAGGAAGCGGCGGCGCTTGCTCGGCTCCACCAGCATGCTCTGCCAGGCCATGGCCAGCTCGCTGTCGGCGAGGTGGGCACACTTGCGGGCCACCCGGTAGTCGAGGGACTCGTCGCGCTGGCGGTGCAGACTGGCGAGCACCGCCGACAGGTAGCGGGCGTTGGCGGAGAGGGAGTTGGCAATCAGGGTCGGCAGCCGCTTGTATTGCCAGTCCGGCCAGAGCCAGGCCACCAGGGCGTAGGAGAGCAGGCAGCCGAGCAGGGTATCGAGCAGGCGCGGTCCCAGGATGGCGAAGCCGATGCCGTCCAGCAGGTTGAATGCCATCAGCACGTAGAGGGTGATGAAGCAGACGGCGGCGCTGTAGTTGCTGCGCACCTGGGTGAAGAACAGGAAGGCGGCCAGCCCCATGATCCCCAGTTGCAGGTGCAGCTCGGGGAAGAGCCAGAGCACGGGCACGCCTATCAAGATGCCGGCGAAGGTGCCGAGCATCCGCTGCACCAGACGGCGCCGGGTGGCGCTGTAGCTCGGCTGGCAGACGAACAGCACCGTCAGCAGTATCCAGTAGCCCTTGTCCAGGCTGAAGGCCTGCAGTATGCCGTAACCCACCACCAGCCCCAGCGACAGTCGCAGGGCGTGACGAAACACCATGGAGTCCGGGGTCAGGTGCTGCTTGAGCAGGGTCAGCAGCGGCAAGGGGGCAGGCCTCGCCAGGGGCGGCAGGCTGGCGGGCGGGGCGGCGGGGTTTTGCAGCTCCTCGGCGCTGGCCAGCAGCTGGTTGATGCTGGCGAGGTTGCGGCGCAGGAACTTCATCGGCGTCAGCAGGGTCTTGGGATAGTGCTGCTTGAGATGGGTGAACTCCAGCTGGTCGCCGAGGGCCTCCAGGGTCCAGTGGATGCGCTTGTGATGGGCATAGGGCTTGTGCACCAGGATGGCGTAACCGAGTCGCTGGCACGCCTCCGAGAGCTGCAGGAACACCTCCTGGAAGCCGTCCAGCACTATGCCCTGCTTGAGCTCGGCCTCGAGCCGGCTGTAGGGGTAGTGGCTGGAGGTGGCCCGCTCCTGGATCTCCAGCGCCAGCAGGTAGAGCCGCAGCAGGCCGGCCAGCTCGGGCGCCGCCTGATGGTGGGTACTGAGGCGGGCGTTGAGCGCCGTCTTGGTCAGGTTCAGGGCATTGACCAGGTTGATGTTGAGCTGGGCCAGGTTGTGGCGAATGGCCTGGGCGCCGTGCTCGTCCGCCGGGAAGAAGCGGGATTTTTCCAGCAGGTAGCGGCCGAGGGCGAAATAGCTCTGGGCGAGCTGCTCATGCAGTGTCTTGTAGGGCAGCAGCCAGAGCCAGACCAGCGACACCAGGCCGTACCAGAGGGCGCCGGCACCGAGCGCCAGCGGCTGGTAGAAGAGATCCGGCGCCTTGGCGGCCCCCAGCATGGTGTAGATGGCGATGAGCAGGGAGCCGAAGCTGATGGTGGCGTAACGTTGCCCGAGCGCCCCCACCATCACGAAGAGGAAGGTGGATCCCGCGAGCCCAAGGGCAAACAGCCAGGGGGTGGGGAAGAGGTACTGCACGCACAGGGAGGCAAACAGGAAGCAGACCAGGGTCATGGCGAGGTTCTTGACCCGGCCCCACAGGCTGTCATCGGTCTCGGCGATGGCCCCCGCCACGACCCCGAGGGAGAGCAGCACGGTGAGCTGGATGTCGCCTGTGGCCAGGGCGAAGGCGAGCAGCCCCAGGATGGCCAGCAGTACCTTGAGGGCGAAGTAGATATGGCTGTCGGTCAGCAGACGGCGCAATAAACCTGAGAAATCCATGGGCATGGGATAGACGCAACCCTTGAGCGAAACGAAAGCGACAGCATAACTCGTCGGCAACGAAGTGGCCCTGATTTGGATCAGGGCCACTTTGCTTCATATCCTTGATTTGCAACTTATCCTGACAGAAACAGGTGCCAATAAAAACCCCGCCGAAGCGGGGTTTTTCATCAGTTGCGGTTGCCGCCAAGCAGGCTCAGCAGACTCAGGAAGATGTTGTAGATGGAGACATACAGGGTCACGGTGGCGGAGATGTAGTTGGTCTCGCCGCCGCGCACTATCTGCTGGGTGGTCAGCAGGATGGCGCCGGAGGAGAACAGCATGAACATGGCGGACAGGGCCAGGCTCAGGGCGCTCATCTGCAGGAAGATGTTGGCGACCATGGCCACCAGCAGCACCCAGAAACCGACGAACAGCATGCCGCCGATGAAGGAGAGGTCACGCTTGGTGGTCAGGGCATAGGCCGACAGACCGAAGAAGGTGAGGGCGGTGCCGCCAAGGGCCGTCATCACTATCTCGCCGCCGCCATTGTTCATGTACATGTTGATGATGGGGCCCAGGCTGTAGCCCATCAGGCCGGTCAGGGCAAAGGTGAACACCAGCCCCATGCCGTTGTCACGGTTCTTCTCGGTCAGGAACATCAGACCGTAGACACCGACCAGGAAGATGGCCCAGTGCAGGGGCGGCATGTTCATGACGGTGGCAACCCCGGCAACCACGGCAGAGAAGCCAAGAGTGAGGGAGAGCAGCATATAGGTATTGCGCAGCACCTTGTTGGTGTCGCGCACGGCACCCTGGGTGCCAGTGTAGATAGAACGGGTATCCATCTTGATGTCCTCTTGATTTCCGGGGTGAGGCGACCAATTACGCCTCGTTAACGCATTGTATGCACTGAATGTGTGGATGACGAGCGCTGATTTCAAGCGCCCCCCCACTGTGTCGGCCTATACTATTCCAGAGCAAAGATGTATTGCGCATGAACAAGAGGATGAAGCAGCGCGAGCGACAGGGCGGGCATCTGCATGTGCAGGCTGGCCGTCGCGCCTACTGAGTGTGCGCCCGCACGTGCCGGCTGGCCTGTCTGGGCGAATAGCCAAACAGCTTGCGAAACGCCGTGATGAAGTTCGCGACATGGCTGTAACCCGCGTGCTCGGCGGCTTCCTGCAGGGAGAGGCTGCGCTCTTCGAGCTTCGCCTTCGCCTGCTGCAAGGTTCGCTCGCGCAGATAGCGCTGCAGGCTCATGCCCAGCTCTTTCCTGGCCGTGCGCTGCAAGGTGGAGAGGCTCATGCCCAGGGTATCGGCGATGTCGGCCAGGGTCATGTGGTCAACCTTTTCATCCCGAAGCAACATCTTCAGGCGAGTCGGTTGCTCGCTGTGCCGCTGGCCACACACCTGGGAGATCTGCTGGAGGTTGCTCATCAGGCTCTCCCACAGGGTGAGGGCGAAGGCCTCCCGCATCAGCATCTCGGGGGCATTCTGGCTGCTGGTGAGGTTCAGCGCCTCCGCAATCTGCCCCAGATGCGGGGGCAGCGACCAGTCGACGCGACTCAGGTGATGGCTGAATACCCGCTCGAACCGCTCGCGCTGGGTGCCCGTCATCTTGCGCTCAAGCCAGGCGGGACTGAGCGACAGGACTATGCTGCGACTGCGCACCTGGGCCTTGGCGGCGCCCTGTACCATGTCGGGTCTGGCATAGAAGATGGCGGTGGCGACGATGGGATCGGACGTGTGAAAACGGCAGCCCCGCAGCTGATGGGTGGCCCCATAGGTCATCAGCGCCTTGCTCTCGAGGGGGATGGCGATGATGAGCTGCGGCGGCAGCTCCCGCTCGGTGGCAAAGTCGGCCTTGTGGACTATGTCCTTGTTGTGAAAGAGGATGCCGTCCTGAATCATCAGGTTCTCTACTCTTCCTGTGAACAAACCCCGTTTGCGAACGCGGGTATCTCTTACCACAGTGTCAGTCATGCTCACTTTGACCATTTCGAAGTATTAAATGACCAACCCGCAAAACTACTGCGGATACTCGAATGCTATATTAGCCCCCGCAAAATCAAATGAAAATGATTATCATCTCTGTTTGGGGGTCACTCTTTCTATGGTTGTCTTCAAGGATAAAGCGCCGAGCCCGCTGGCTCTGGCCGTCTCTGCCGCCCTGGCTGTCACTGTCGTTTCCCCGGTCCGGGCACAAACGGCGAACATCGAGCCGGATGAAACCTTGGTTGTCTATGGCAACCCGCTCTACGGGATGGCGCCGTCGGAGGAGACGGGGGGCTACGGCGTCGACTCGGCCACCGTCGGGACCAAGACCCCGGCGGCCCTGAAAGACATTCCCCAGTCGATCACTGTGCTGACCAACGACTACATAGAGGAGCGCAACTTCGTCGCGGTGGACGACTTGGCCAAGTACACGCCGGGTCTGCGCACCATGGTCAACGACAGCGGCCGCTCCTCCATCTTCTCCCGCGGCTACGAATACGATGAGGTGAACCTCAACGGCCTGCCATCGCCGATGCAGAGCAAGTTCGGCACCCTGCCGTCTCTGGCGGCCGTGGACAGGGTAGAGATCATGCGCGGCCCGTCCGGCCTGTTCAATAGCACCAGCGAGCTGGGGGGCGTCATCAACATGGTGCTCAAGCGTCCGACCGACGAGTTCAAGGGCTCGGTCACGGCGCGCTATGGCAGCTGGGACAGGCACTATCTGGAGGCGGACCTGGGCGGGGCACTCAACGAGGAGGGCTCGGTGCTCGGTCGCCTGGTGGTGGCCAACGCCGACATCAAGAACCAGGTCGACTACAACAACAACGACAACGGCACCTATTACGGCACCCTGGAGTTCGACCTGTCGGATCGCACCCTGCTGTCTGTCTATGCCCTGCACCAGACCAAGGACATACTGCCCACCAATGGCCTGCCGGCCTACCGCGATGGCACCATGCTAGACATCGGCCGCAGCACCTATCTGGGCTCGGATGAAGACTTCTTCGATGCAAGCACCACGGATGTGGGGGCCGCCCTCCAGCATGCCTTCGCCAACGGAGGCGTGGCGCAGTTCTCGGCCCGCTACATGGACCACGACATGCGCCTGGAGCAGACCTACACCAATGGCCCAGTGGATGCCGCAGGGAACACGGGGCTGATGTTCAATGCCCAGGCGAACCAGCAGAAAAACATGGCGTTCGATGCCAACTACAGCCAGCTGTTCGGCCTGCTTGGGCACAAGAGCGAGTTCGTGCTGGGCTCTGACTACAAGCGCTACGAGTCCGATATCCAGACCTACACCAACCGCAACATCGGCAAGATCAACGTGTTCGACTTCGATCCGACCGGGGTCGCCAAGCCGAACTACCAGTACACCAAGAACGACCACGAAGAGCAGTCCGAGCTGGGCCTCTATGGCAAGGTGACCTGGCGGCTGCTGGAGCCGCTGGCGGTGATCACCGGGGCCCGGGTCTCCTGGTATGACACCGAGGTCGTCAACACCACCCTGAGCTCGGGGGCGCAGAGCAGCCAGTCCGGTGACTTCAAGGGGAAATTTACCCCCTATGCCGGGGCCGTCTATGACCTGACCGGGGAGCATGCGCTCTATGCCAGCTACTCCAAGGTGTTCAAGCCGCAGACCAGTCAGGATGAAAAGGGGGAGATGCTCACGCCGCGGGAGGGCAGCCAGTGGGAAACCGGCATCAAGTCCTCCCTGCTGGACGGCCTGCTCAATACCCGGGCGACCGCCTTCCTGATGAAGGACGCCAACATCGCGGCCCAGGCCTATGACGATCAGGGCATCGCCATCACCAACACCTACTGGGCCACAGGCAAGGTGGAGACCCAGGGGGTGGAGCTGGAGGCGACCGGCTACCTGAGCCAGCACTGGATGGTCATGACCGGCTATACCTTCACCGACATCGAGGAGAAATCCGGCGATCACAATCCGAAATTCGATGCTATTCCGCGCCACACCCTCTCCCTCTGGACCGACTACCACCTGGCGGACTGGGTACAGGGGCTGCATCTGGGGGGCGGGATGACGGCGGTCAGCGACTACTCCTTCAACCAGAAGGGGATCTCGACCCATCAGGGGGGCTATGCCCTGTTTGATGCGGCCGTGCGCTACGAGATCAACGACAGGATGCAGGCGACCCTGAACCTCTACAACATCCTGGATCGCGAGTACTTCTATCGCGTCGGTTCCACCACCACCTTCAACATGTATGGCGAACCGGCCAACCTGATGGCGGGCTTCAGCTACAAGCTGTAACCCAGGTGACAACAGGGCCCGGTGGCCCTGTTGTCCTCTATCCGAACCCACTTCGTCCGATTCACCCTATGACAAGACTCATCGCGATACTGTTCACCATGATCACTCTCTCGTCTGCCCAGGCCGACATGCGCCATTACGCCGAGCGCTTCACCCACCACTCGACCCTGCTGGGGGAGGCGCGGCAATACAGCGTCTATCTGCCAGAGGGCTATGAACAACAGCCGCAGCAGGCTTTTCCCGTGCTCTATCTGCTCGATGGGGAGAAGTTCCTGCTGGAGGTCGCGGGCATCACCCAGGCCCTGCGGGCCGGACTCAACCCGGCGATCCCGCCTCTCATCATCGTCGCGGTGCACAACACCGACCGGATGCGCGACTACACCCCGAGCCACACCCTGGTGCTGCCCAATGGGGCGCCGGCCGGCGCCGGTTATGCCAAGACCGGCGGCGGCCCGGCGTTCATGGAATACCTGACCCGGGAGCTGCGCCCCCTCATCGAGCGCCGCTATCGCACCGCCTCGCCGGCCCTGCTGGTGGGCCACTCCCTCGGGGGCCTGCTGACCCTGGATGCGGTGGCCAGAGACAGCGGCCAGTTCCAGGGCTACATCGCCATCGATGCCAGCCTGTGGTTCGATTATCCAGCCAACTACCAGCGCATCGAGCGGGCCTTGCTTGGTCCGCTCAAGCATCCCGCCTCGCTGTTTGTCGCCGTGGCCAACAACCCCTTCACGCCGGGGTTTGGCCGCTCCGAGTTTCATCGGGATCAGTTGCGGCAGTTTGCACGCAGCCTGGTGGCGCACCCCGGCCACAACCTGCACGTCACCAGCCGCTACTTCGAGGAGGAAGATCACCACTCCGTCTATCACCTGGCGGTCTATCAGGGGTTGCAGCAGCTGTTTCGGGGTTACCAGCTGGATCTGACCCCGGGCCTCTTCAGCCGGCAGGCTGTCATCGCCCGCTACGAGGCCCTGAACCGGCGGCTTGGCAGCCAGCTTCGCCCCCAAAGGGAGAGCCTGCAGGCTATCAGGGAGAAGGGCGAGCGCTGGCCCCAGATGCAGATCTCCGTGGCCGAGGTCGATGCGCTGCTGGAACGCTATTACGGGCAATGAGTTGGGAGACGGGGGTCATGAAGGCGGGCAGTGGCGCCCCCTGGGGCAGGGGCCCGGCCACTCCCGGGTGGCCGTCGGTACCCAACCGGGCGCGGATACTCACGTCTGGAATCGTCACAGCACCACCCAGGGTGGCTGTCGGCCCTGGGGGATGGCTGGCACACTGCCAGTGTGCACGGAAACTGTGTGTCCGTGTGCATAAGCAGATCACGACAGGGAGTGGCCTATGGCTGTCAGATGGAAGAGCGTGCTGTTGTCAGGGGGATTGCTGGGCCTGGTGTCGGGGTGCGCCCATTTCGCGCCTGCCCCCATCACCTATCTGAGCCAGGATCCCGCGCCGGGCAAGCTCCCTTATGGGAAGGTTGCCTATGTGGACGACGGCCAATGCCCGGCTGGCCAGGTGAAGCGGCTGATCGGTGGCGATGCGAAGAAGAACATACCGCGCCTAGTGGAGTGCGTGGCGCGCCCGCAACCACAGGCGGATGAGTGGTGGAGCAGCCCCGCCAGCGGCCAGGGGGAGATCACTCCTTGAGGTGAACATCATCACAAAGAGGCCCAAGCAATCGCTTGGGCCTCTTTCATGCCGGTGACGAAGGGGCTAGAAGGCATCCCCCGGCACCCGCACCCAGCCTTCCATCAGGATGCGGGCTGAGCGGGACATCACCGCCTTGGTCACCGTCCACTCGCCCTCCTGCTGCCGCGCCTCTGCCCCCACCCGCAGGGTGCCGGAGGGGTGGCCGAAGCGCACCGCCTCGCGCTCGCCGCCACCGGCCGCCAGGTTCACCAGGGTGCCGGGAATGGCCGCCGCCGTGCCGATGGCCACGGCGCAGGTGCCCATCATGGCGTGGTGCAGCTTGCCCATGGAGAGGGCCCGCACCAGCAGATCGACCTCATCGGCCTTCACCCGTTTGCCGCTGGCGGTGCTGTACTCCTTGGCCGGCGCCACGAAGGCGACTTTCGGGGTGTGCTGGCGGGTCGCCGCCTCGGCGGGCGTCTTGATGAGCCCCATGCGCAGGGCCCCGGCAACCCGGATCGCCTCGAAGCGGGCCAGGGCCTCGGGGTCGCCGTTGATCTGCTCGCGTAGCTCAGTGCCTTCATAGCCAATCTCTTCGGCGTTGACGAACACCGTCGGGATACCGGCGCTGATCAGGGTGGCTTTCAAGGTGCCGATGCCCGGCACCTCCAGCTCGTCCACCCGGTTGCCGGTGGGGAAGAGGGCGCCGCCCTCCTCGCCATCCTCGGAGGGGTCGAGAAATTCCAGCACGATCTCGGCGGCGGGGAAGCTGACCCCGTCCAGCTCGAACGCGCCGGTCTCCTGCACCTGGCCGTTGTGCACCGGCACATGGGCCATGATGGTCTTGCGGATATTGGCCTGCCAGATCCGCACCACGCAGGTGCCGTTGTCCGGGATGCGGGACGGGTCCACCAGCCCGGCGTGAATGGCGAAGGCACCGGCGGCGGTGGAGAGGTTGCCGCAGTTGCCGCTCCAGTCTATGAGCGCCTTGTCGATGGCGACCTGGCCGTAGAGGTAGTCCACGTCGTGATCGGGCTGCTGGCTCTTGGCGAGGATCACGCACTTGCTGGTGGAGGAGGTGGCGCCCCCCATGCCGTCCATGTGGGCCGAGTAGGGGTCAGGGCTGCCGATGACGCGCAGGAAGAGTGCATCCCGAGCCGGTCCGGGTTGCTGGCAGCGTTCGGGCAGATCAGATAAGCGAAAGAAAACCCCCTTGCTGGTGCCGCCGCGCATATAGGTGGCCGGGATTTTCACTTGAGGTTCGTAGGCCATAGAAATCGTCCTGATTTGGATTGATGGCTTGCGGGAGTGGGCGCGAGACCCCCCTCCCGGCCTCTCCCTTGAAAAAGGGGAGGAGTAACGGCCCCTCCCTTGTCAAAGGGGAGGGGCTGGAACTTAGCTTGCCGCCTGTTGCGCCGTCGACGCCAGGAAGTCCTGGGCGAAGCGTTGCAGCACGCCGCCCGCCTCAAAGACCGAGACCTCCTCGGCGGTGTCGAGACGGCAGGTCATGGGCACCTCGACCACCTCGCCGCTCTGGCGGCGGACAACGAGGGTGAGATCGGCGCGCGGCTGGCGCTCCCCCACCACATCGTAGGTCTCGGTGCCGTCCAGCCCCAGGGTGAGGCGGCTGGTGCCCGGCTTGAACTCCAGCGGCAGCACCCCCATGCCGATGAGGTTGGTGCGGTGAATGCGCTCGAAGCCTTCCGCCGCTATCACCTCCACCCCGGCGAGCCGCACCCCCTTGGCCGCCCAGTCACGGGACGAGCCCTGACCGTAGTCGGCACCCGCCACTATGATGAGGGGCTGCTTGCGCGCCATGTAGGTCTCGATGGCTTCCCACATCCGCATCACCCGGCCCTCCGGCTCGACCCGGGCGAGGGATCCCTTCTTCACCGCGCCGTTCACCACCGCCATCTCGTTGACCAGCTGGGGGTTGGCGAAGGTGGCGCGCTGGGCGGTCAGGTGATCGCCGCGATGGGTGGCGTAGGAGTTGAAGTCCTCCTCCGGCAGGCCCATCTTCGCCAGGTATTCCCCGGCCGCGCTGCTGCGCAGTATGGCGTTGGAGGGGGAGAGGTGGTCTGTGGTGATGTTGTCCGGCAACAGCGCCAGCGGCCGCATCCCCTTGAGGGTGCGCTCGCCCGCCAGGGCCCCCTCCCAGTAGGGGGGACGACGGATATAGGTGCTCTGCGGACGCCAGTCGTACAGAGGCGCCACCTTGGGGCCATGATCCTCTTCAATGGTGAACATGGGAATGTAGACCTGACGGAACTGGGCCGGTTTCACCGAGGCCTTGACCACGGCATCGATCTCCTCGTCGCTCGGCCAGATATCCTTGAGGCGAATGTCGCGGCCGTTCACCACCCCCAGCACGTCTTTCTCGATGTCGAAGCGGATGGTGCCGGCGATGGCGTAGGCCACCACCAGGGGCGGGGAGGCGAGGAAGGCCTGCTTGGCATAGGGGTGGATGCGGCCGTCGAAGTTGCGGTTGCCCGAGAGCACCGCAGTGGCGTAGAGATCCCGGTCGATGATCTCCTGCTGGATGGCGGGATCCAGGGCGCCGGACATGCCGTTGCAGGTGGTGCAGGCGAAGGCCACCACGCCAAAGCCAAGCTGCTCCAGCTCTTTATCGAGACCCGCCTCTTTGAGATACAAGGCGACAGTCTTGGAGCCCGGGGCCAGGGAGGACTTGACCCAGGGCTTGCGGACAAGCCCGAGCTTGTTGGCGTTGCGGGCCAAGAGACCTGCCGCAATCACGTTGCGCGGGTTGCTGGTGTTGGTGCAGCTGGTGATGGCGGCGATGATCACGGCGCCATCCGGCAGCAGGCCGTCCGCCTCCTGGGTGCGGGCCTTGTCCAGATCCACGGCTATGCCCCGCGTGGCGAGCTCGGCCACCGGCAGGCGGCGATGGGGGTTGGAGGGGCCCGCCAGGGTGCGCACCACGGTCGACAAGTCGAAGTGCAGCACGCGCTCGTACTGGGCGCCTGCCAGGGCGTCGGCCCAGAGACCCGCCTCCTTGGCATAGGTCTCCACCAGCCTGACCTGGTCGTCATCACGGCCGGTGAGTTTCAGGTAGTCGAGGGTCTGCTGGTCGATGAAGAACATGGCCGCGGTGGCACCATACTCCGGCGCCATGTTGGAGATGGTGGCCCGATCGCCGAGGGTGAGGGCGGCGGCGCCCTCGCCACGAAACTCCAGGTAGGCGCCGACTACCTTCTGCTGGCGCAGGAACTCGGTGAGCGACAGCACCAGATCCGTGGCCGTGATGCCGGGCTGGGGCTTGCCGGAGAGCTCGACGCCGACGATCGAAGGCAGCCGCATCCAGGAGGCGCGCCCCAGCATCACGTTCTCCGCTTCCAACCCGCCCACCCCCACGGCTATGACGCCGAGGGCATCCACGTGGGGGGTGTGGCTGTCGGTGCCGACGCAGGTATCCGGGTAGGCCAGGCCGCGATCGGCATGGATGACAGGGGACATCTTCTCCAGGTTGATCTGGTGCATGATGCCGTTGCCCGGCGGGATCACCTCTATGTTCTTGAACGCCTGCCTGGTCCAGTTGATGAAGTGGAAGCGATCCTCGTTGCGGCGATCCTCGATGGCGCGGTTCTTGGCAAAGGCGTCCGGGTCGAAGCCGCCGCACTCCACGGCCAGGGAGTGGTCGACGATAAGCTGCACCGGCACCACGGGGTTCACCTGGGCGGGATCCCCCCCCTGATCGGCGATGGCATCGCGCAGGCCGGCGAGATCCACCAGGGCGGTCTGGCCCAGGATGTCGTGGCACACCACCCGGGCCGGGAACCAGGGGAAGTCGCGATCGCGCTTGTTGTGGACGATCTGGCCGAGGCACTCGCCGAGGATGGCCGGATCGCACCGGCGCACCAGGTTCTCGGCGTGCACGCGGGCGGTGTAGGAGAGCCTGTCCCAGGCGCCGGGGGCGATGGCGTTCACCGCCTCCCGGGCGTCGAAGTAGTCAAGCTGTGTGCCGGGCAGGGGCTTGCGATATTGAGAGTTTACCATCACTTGCGCTCCTTGAGCGGCACGAAGGTCAGATCCTCCGGGCCGACGTAGTTGGCGCTCGGGCGGATGATCTTGCCGTCGATGCGCTGCTCGATGACATGGGCCGACCAGCCTGAGGTGCGGGCGATGACGAACAGCGGGGTGAACATGGCGGTGGGCACCCCCATCATGTGGTAGCTGACTGCGCTGAACCAGTCGAGGTTCGGGAACATCTTCTTGGCCTCCCACATGGTGGACTCCAGCCGCTCGGCGATGTCGAACATCTTTGTGTTGTGCTGCTCTTCGCTCAGTGAGCGTGCCACCTCTTTAATCACCTTGTTGCGGGGGTCCGAGACGGTGTAGACAGGGTGACCGAAGCCGATGACCACCTCTTTCTTCTCGATGCGGGCACGGATGTCGGCCTCCGCCTCGTCCGGATTGTCGTAACGCTTCTGGATCTCGAAGGCCACCTCGTTGGCGCCGCCGTGCTTGGGCCCGCGCAGGGCACCGATGGCGCCTGTGATGCAGGAGAACATGTCGGAGCCGGTGCCGGCGATGACGCGGCCGGTGAAGGTGGAGGCGTTGAACTCGTGCTCGGCATAGAGGATGAGGGAGGTGTGCATGGCGCGCACCCAGGAGTCACGGGGCTTCTCCCCGTGCAGCAGGTGCAGGAAGTGGCCGCCGATGGAGTCGTCATCGGTCTCCACATGGATGCGCTTGCCGTTGTGGCTGAAGTGGTACCAGTAGAGCAGCACGGACCCTAAGCAGGCCATCAGCTTGTCGGCGATGTCCCGGGCACCCGGGTGGTTGTGATCGTCCTTCTCCGGGGAGAGACACCCCAGCACCGAGACGGCGGTGCGCATCACGTCCATGGGGTGGGCGGAGGGGGGCAGCTGCTCCAGGGCCGTCCTGACCCCGGTGGGCAGGCCGCGCAGGGCCTTGAGCTTGGCCTTGTAGGCGGCGAGCTCGGCCACATTGGGCAGATGGCCGTGCACCAGCAGGTGGGCAATCTCTTCAAACTCGCAGCTGGTGGCCACGTCCAGAATGTCGTAGCCACGGTAGTGCAGATCGTTGCCGGAGAGGCCCACGGTGCACAGGGCGGTGTTGCCGGCGGCGGTGCCGGAGAGGGCGACGGATTTCTTCGGCTTGAAGCCGGTGGTTTCGGGCAGGGCGCTCATCACATGTTTCCTCATTCAGTCCGTTGAAGCGCCGGCCGCCAGCATGAGACGGCCGGTCGGCGTGTTATTCCTTGGCAGACAGGTCCTTGGTGAACAGCCTGTCCAGGGTCTGCTCGTAGTGGTGGTAGCCGAGGAAGTCGTAGAGGGACTCCCGGGTCTGCATGGTGTCGACCACGGCGCGCTGGTGGCCATCGCGGCGAAGCTGCTGATAGACGTTGAGGGCGGCCTGGTTGGCGGCGCGGGCGGCGCTCAGGGGGTAGAGCACCATGTCGACGCCGTGGGCAGCGAGGGCCTCCTTGTCAAACAGCTCGGTCTTGCCGAATTCGGTCATGTTGGCGAGGATCGGCACCCCGGCCGCCTGCTTGAAGCTGTCGTACTGCTCCAGCTCGGTGACCGCCTCGGCGAAGATCATGTCGGCGCCTGCCTCCACATAGGCGGCGGCGCGCTCCAGGGCCGAGCCCAGCCCCTCTACCGCCAGGGCGTCGGTGCGGGCCATGATGACGAAGCTCTCGTCCTGGCGGGCATCCACCGCCGCCTTGATCCTGTCCACCATCTCGGCGATGGAGACCACGGCCTTGTTCGGCCTGTGGCCGCAGCGTTTCTGGGCCACCTGATCCTCCATATGGACGGCGGCCACGCCGCCGCGCTCGAAGGCGCGAATGGTGCGGGCGATGTTGAAGGCGCCGCCCCAGCCGGTGTCGATGTCCACCAGGAGCGGCACCTGGGTCGCGGCGGTGATGCGCTCTGCGTCGATCAGCACGTCGTTCATGGAGGTCATGCCGAGATCCGGCAGGCCGAAGGAGGCGTTCGCCACCCCGGCGCCGGAGAGGTAGAGGGCCTTGAAGCCGCTGCGCTCGGCCATCAGCGCCATGTAGGCGTTGATGGTGCCGACGATCTGCAGGGGCTTCTCGTTGGCCAGGGCAGTGCGAAAACGCGTCCCGGCCGAGGATAGGTTGGACATAGTGACTCCTTTCATGGGGTGCTTGTCTGCTGTGGATGCTGGCTGTGAATACTCTCATCTCACACTACGTTTACGTCAACGTCAATTATGCTTAGGTCCAAGGCCCGTCGATGGGCGGGCACCCGCGGCTTCTCTTCTGATAACCACTTTTCATTCAATCAGATAGCGCTTCCTTCCCCAGGTGCGCCTGGCCAGTGCCATGACGCCGCCGTGGTGGGTCAGGGCCGATTCTGTCGTCTTCCACGAGGGGGGGCAACGGATTCGAAGGGGGGTGTCATGAGATGAAAAGTGGCTGTCGCCCGATGCAAAGCGGGCGTTCATGTAAATCCCTAGATTCACTCTGGACGATGTTTTCACCCATGAATGAATCTGGAGAACAGCCATGGCCAATGCCATTCGCTTTTATGAAACCGGGGGCCCCGAGGTCCTGCGCTACGAACACGTGGCGGTGGGCGAGCCCGGGCCTGGCCAGGTGCGCCTGCGCCATGAAGCGGTCGGCCTCAACTATGCCGACACCTATTTTCGCAACGGCACCTACCCCATCCCCATGCCCAATGGCCTGGGGGTCGAGGCGGCCGGGGTGGTGGAGGCGGTGGGCGAGGGGGTGACCAATGTCGACGTCGGCGATCGCGTCACCTACACCGGCTTTATCAATACCCTCGGCGCTTATTCGACGATGCGGCTGATCCCGGCCGCCCCCCTCATCAGACTGCCGGAGAGCATCAGCTGCGAGACCGCCGCCGCCATGACAATGCGGGGCCTCACCTCCGCCTACCTGATGCGCCGCATCCACGACTTCAAGCCAGGTGACAGCATCTTGCTGCACGCGGCCGCGGGGGGCGTCGGCCTCATCGTCGCTCAGTGGGCCAAGCTGCTGGGGCTGACGGTGATAGGCACCGTCTCCAGCGGGGCCAAGGCCGAGCTGGCCCGTGCCCACGGCTGCGACTTCACCATCGACTACAGCCGTGAGGACGTGGCCACCCGGGTGCGCGCCCTGACCGGGGGCGCCGGGGTCGACGTGGTGTTTGACAGCGTCGGCAAGAGCACCTTCATGGGCTCGCTCGATTCTCTTAAACGCCGCGGCCTCATGGTCTGCGTCGGCACCGCCTCCGGTCCCATCGACGGTTTCAACCCTCAGCTGCTGGCCATGAAGGGCTCCCTCTATCTGACCCGGCCGGCGCTCGCCGACTACATCGCCGATCCCGCCGAGAAGGAGGCCCTGGCCGGGGAGCTGTTCGATCACGTGGCCAGCGGCCGGATCAAGATAGAGATCAACCAGCGTTACGAACTGCAGGATGCGGCGGCGGCCCACCGGGATCTGGAGGCGCGCCAGACCACGGGCTCCTCCGTCTTCATCATCTAGGCCAAGGATCCCAGGCCAGCCCGCACTCAAGGGCGGTGCCTGCAGCACTGACTTGTCATTCAGGGAGAGAGACATGCGTGTAGAACAACTGACCTGCCACATCGGCGCCGAACTGAGCGGCGTCAACCTGGCGGACGCCGTTCACGATGAGGGGCTGTTCGCCGAGATCCGTGCCCTCCTGCTCAGGCACAGGGTGCTGTTCTTGCGCCGGCAGGAGATAAGCCGCGCCGATCACGTGGCCTTCGCCCGCCGCTTCGGCGAGCTGGAGGATCACCCGGTGGCGGGCAGCGATCCGGACAACCCCGGTCTGGTGCGCATCTACAAGTCCCCGGAGCTACCCAACGATCGCTACGAGAACGCCTGGCACACCGATGCCACCTGGCGCGCCCAACCGCCCATGGGGTGCGTGCTGCGCTGCGTGGAGTGTCCGCCCGTGGGGGGGGACACCCTCTGGGCCAACATGGTGGTGGCCTACGAGCAGCTGCCGGAAGAGATCAAGGGGAAGATCGCCGGCCTGCGCGCCCGTCACAGCATAGAGGCGAGCTTCGGGGCGGCCATGCCCATAGAGAAGCGGCTTGCCCTCAAGGCCCAGTTCCCGGACGCCGAGCACCCCGTGGTGCGCACCCACCCGGAGACGGACGAGAAGATCCTGTTCGTCAACGCCTTCGCCACCCACTTCACCAACTACCACACCCCGGCCCATGTGCGCGTCGGCCAGGACTACAGCATGGGGGGCAGCGATCTGCTGCGCTACCTCATCAGCCAGGCCTATATCCCCGAGTATCAGGTGCGCTGGCGCTGGCAGCCGGGCAGCATCGCCATCTGGGACAACCGCAGCACCCAGCACTACGCCGCCATGGACTACCCCCCCAGCCATCGCAAGATGGAGCGGGCCGGGATCATGGGGGATACCCCCTTCTGATCAAGCCCCGGGCCCCGGGCCCGGAGGATGTCACCACCCCAGGCGCTTCATGGAAGGCCAGCCAATTTAAGGAATGAACAGATGCAATTTTTTGACGATTCCCTGCACCCGGAAAACATGGAAAAGGTGGTCATCACCGTAGCGCCCTATGGCCCTGAGTGGGCGCCCGGCGACTTCCCGGAAGACATCCCGGTGACCATGGAGGAGCAAGTCCAAAAAGCGGTCGACTGCTTTGATGCTGGCGCCACCGTGCTGCACCTGCACGTGCGCGAGCTGGACGGCACCGGCTCCAAGCGGCTGTCCAAGTTCAACGAGCTGATCGCCGGGGTACGCAAGGCGGTGCCCGACATGATCATCCAGGTGGGGGGCTCCATCTCCTTCGCGCCGGAAGGGGAGGGCGAGGCGGCCAAGTGGCTCTCCGACGACACCCGCCACATGCTGGCGGAGCTGACCCCGAAACCGGATCAGGTCACGGTCGCCATCAACACCACCCAGATGAACATCATGGAGCTGCTCTATCCGGAGTACCTGGCGGGCACCTCCCTGGCGCACCCCGCCTACCAGGCGGCCTACAGCGAGATGACGGTGCCGGCCGGCCCGGCCTGGGTGGCCGAGCACTTGAAGCGCCTGATGGCGAACGGCATCCAGCCCCACTTCCAGCTGACCGGCATGCACGCCCTGGAGACCCTGGAGCGGCTGGTGCGCAAGGGGGTCTACATGGGCCCGCTGAACCTCACCTGGATCGGCATCGGCGGCGGTTTTGATGGTCCCAACCCGTTCAACTTCATGAACTTCGTCCACCGTGCGCCGGACGGAGCCTGCGTCACCGCCGAGTCGCTGCTCAAAAACGTGCTGCCCTTCAACATGATGGCCATGGCCATGGGGTTGCACCCCCGCTGCGGCATAGAGGACACCATCATAGGCCAGCACGGCCAGCGCATGAGCTCGGTGGAGCAGATCCGCCAGTGCGTGCGGGTCGCCCACGAGCTGGGCCGCGAGGTGGCGAGCGGCAAGGAGGCGCGCGCCATCTACCGCATCGGCGTGCAGTACGACAGCGTGGAGGAGACGCTGCTGGCCAACGGCATGGCGCCGAACCGGACCCAGGGCCAGAAAGGGGTGCCACAGCAGTCCTGAGCCAGATGGGTCGGCGGGGCGGCGACCCCCCGACTCTGTTTGCCAAACGGCCTTGCGCCTTGCACTATGCAGCACGCAGGGTAACTGAGTGATGAGTCAATATTGTCTGGCCGGTGGCCTCTGCCGCCGGTCCGTTGACCGAAAAACCGAACCCAATTTGCAGTAGCGCGAGGGATTGTATGGCTACGTATCATATCGATGACGACCCAGAGGCCGGCAAGGTTGCCGTGCCCCGTCGTTATGCCTGGATAGTGTTTGCGCTGACCTTCGGTCTGCTCATCTCCGATTACATGTCGCGTCAGGTGCTCAACGCCGTCTTCCCCATGCTCAAGGGGGAGTGGGCGCTCTCGGACACCCAGCTTGGCCTGCTCAGCGGCATAGTGGCGCTGATGGTCGGCCTGCTGACCTTTCCCCTCTCCCTGCTCGCCGACCGTTTCGGCCGGGTCAAGAGCCTGGCCATGATGGCCGCGCTCTGGAGCCTGGCGACCCTGGGCTGCGCCCTGGCCCAGAACTACGAGCAGATGTTCATCGCTCGCTTCCTGGTGGGGGTGGGGGAGGCCGCCTACGGCAGCGTCGGCATCGCCGTGGTGGTCTCGGTGTACCCGCGGGAGATGCGGGCCACCCTCTCCGGCGCCTTCATCTCCGGCGGCATGTTCGGCTCAGTGCTCGGCATGGCCACCGGGGGCGTGCTGGCGCACTTCCTCGGCTGGCGCTGGGCCTTCGCCGGCATGGCCCTGTTCGGCCTGGTGCTGGCGGCCCTCTATCCCCTCATCGTCAAGGAGGCGCGGATCTCCCAGACCGGCCGGGCGGCTCGGGGAAGCACAGAGACGGGCCGCAATCCCCTGCGCAGCCTCTACTCCAGCCGCTCGGTGATCTCGGCCTATGTGGGCAGCGGCCTGCAGCTGTTCGTCGGGGGCACCGTCATCGTCTGGATGCCGAGCTATTTCAACCGTTACTACGGACTGGACACGGACAAGGCGGGGCTCATGGCCGCCATCATAGTGCTGTGCAGCGGGGCCGGTATGATCCTCTGCGGCATGCTGAGCGATCGGCTGTGCCGCAACCGGCCGGATCGCAAGATCAGCCTCGCCATCGCCTACTGCCTCGGGAGCTGTCTGCTGCTCTCCCTGGCGTTTGCCCTGCCGGCCGGGTTGCCTCAGCTGCTGCTGATCGGGCTGGGGATGTTCATCGCCACCGGCACCTCGGGCCCCGCCGGTGCCATGGTGGCCAACCTCACCCACGCCAGCGTGCACGGCACGGCGTTCGCCACCCTGACCCTTGCCAACAACCTGCTCGGGCTGGCCCCGGGCCCCTTCATCACCGGCAAGGTCTCCGACCACATCGGCCTGGACAACGCCTTCCAGCTGGTGCCCCTCATCAGCATCGCGGCGGCCGCCGTCTTCTTCTACGGCAAGCGCCACTACCACAAGGACGTGGCCCGGCTCGAAGGGGATGCCGGCCGCCGGGTCATCACGGGCCCCCAGGGCACGGAGGTGAGGGCATGAGACTCAGCATCGAGGTCTATATGGATTTCATCTGCCCCTGGTGCCTCATCGGCAAACGCCAGCTGGCGCAGGCCCTGATCCAGCTGGGGGCAGAGCGGCCCGAGGTGCGGGTCGATCTGCACTGGCGCGGGGTGCAACTGCTGCCCGCGCTGCCGGTGCAGGGGGAGGATTTTCACGACTTTTACCTGCGGCGCCTTGGCAGCGAACAGGCCATGGGCCTGCGGCAGGCCCAGGTGCGACAGGCGGCGGCAAGTGTTGGCGTTGCGCTGGACTTTGGCAAGATCCCCCGCATGCCGAACACGGCCGATGCCCACCGCCTGTGGCAACGGGCCTGCCAGCTGGGATCGCCGGCGCAGCTGGACGAGCTGCTGGAGCGGCTGTTTGCCTGCCACTTCCTGCATGGCGGGGATCTGGGGGATGGCGCTACCTTGCTGGGGCTGGCCGAGGCGGCGGGCTTTGCGTCCGCCGATCTGGTGAGCAGCCAGCAGGGGGACGGCACCCCCTTCCACTGCGATCCGCCCGGGGCGGCCCAGCAGGGGGTGCCCAGCTTCGTGTTGGGGGAGGGGCTGACTCTCAGCGGGGCCCAGCCGGTGGCGCAGCTGCTGGCCAGCCTGCGCCAGGCCCTGGATGCGGCAAGCGGGGCGCCGGCGGCGCGGATCTTGGTGCCGGCCGAGCGGGTGCCTGAACCGGGCAAGCGGATCCTCATCGAGGCCCAGGGCAAGAGCCTGGTGCTGTTCAACGTCGATGGCCGCTTCCACGCCATCGACGACGGCTGTCCCCACCAGGGGGCCTCATTGTGCGGCGGTCGGCTGGAGGGGGAGGTGATCCAGTGCCTGGCCCACGGCCTGAGGTTCAACCTGACGACGGGGCTGCTGCTGAACTCGACCCGGCTCGCGGTCGGCCGCTATCCGGTCGAGCGGGAGGGAGAGGGTCTCTCCATCCTTATCGCCCCCCGGGAGGTCAGCCCATGCTCACCCTGACCATGACGGATCGCGTTCAGCGGGTACGGACCCTGGCCCCCGGCATGGCGGTCAGCATCACGGTGGCGGCGGCCGCCACCTTCCTCTCCGAGCACTACGGCGCCCCCGTGCTGCTGTTCGCCCTGCTGCTCGGCATGGGGCTGAACTTCCTCAGCGCCGAGGGGAGCTGCAAGGCGGGCATCGAATACACCGCGCGCAGCGTGCTGCGGATCGGCGTCGCCCTGCTCGGCATGCGCATCACCCTGGGCCAGATCGCCGAGCTGGGCTGGATGCCGGTGTTGCTGGTGGTCACCCTGGTGGTGGTCACCATCAGCCTCTCCGTGGTGGCGGCCAGGGCGATGGGGTTCCAGCGTCTGTTCGGCATGTTGACCGGCGGGGCGACCGCCATCTGCGGCGCCTCCGCCGCCCTGGCCCTGGCCGCCTCCCTGCCCAATCACCCGCAGAAGGAGCGGGCCACCCTGTTCACCGTGATCGGGGTCTCGGTGCTCTCGACCCTGGCGATGATCCTCTACCCCATGATCGCCCGCTTCTTCGAGCTGACGCCGGTGGAGGCGGGGGTCTTCCTCGGCGCCACCATTCACGACGTCGCCCAGGTGGTGGGGGCCGGCTACAGCATGTCCACCGAGACCGGGGACGTGGCCACCGTGATCAAGCTGATGCGGGTCGCCATGCTGCTGCCGGTGATCGTCGTCGCCGCCATGATCACCCGCAGGCAGGGGGCGGATGGCCCCTTGGGCAAGCGTCCGCCCCTGCTGCCCCTGTTTGCCGTCGGCTTCCTGGTGCTGGCCTGCATCAACAGCACAGGCTGGGTGCCCGTGCCGTTGCAGGAGGGGGTCAACGGCCTGTCACGCTGGTGCCTGGTCATCGCCATCGCCGCCATCGGCATGAAGACCCAGCTCAAAGAGCTGGCGGCGGTCGGCATCAAGCCCATCCTGCTGATGGTGGGGGAGACCGCCTTCCTGGTCGCCCTGGTGCTGACCCTGATGCATTGGGGCATCAAGCCTTAGAAAGGCCGCGTTCGTCCGAATACGCGACCCTATTTGAACCTACAAACTCAATTGGCTGCGTAGGTTCGATTAGCCGCGTAGCGGCGTAATCGGACGATCACGATACGAGATCAATCAAAAAAACCGCAATAAACAAAAGTGCCCCCGTGGCCAACGGACTAGCCAGAGAGCAGAGAGGTCTTTATGAACAAGGTTTATCCCAGCGCCCAGGCCGCCCTGAGCGGCCTGGTGCAGGACGACATCACCATCGCCTCGGGGGGCTTCGGCCTGTGCGGCATCCCCGAGCAGCTGATCGAGGCGCTGAAGGGGAGCGGCAAGGGCGGCTTCACCATCATCAGCAACAACTGCGGGGTGGATGAGTTCGGCCTGGGGCCGCTGCTCCACAGCCGCCAGATAAAGAAGATGATCTCCTCCTACGTGGGGGGCAACAAGGAGTTCGAGCGCCAGTACCTCGCGGGGGAACTTGAGCTTGAGTTCACCCCCCAGGGGACGCTCGCGGAGAAGCTCAGAGCCGGCGGCGCCGGCATCCCGGCCTTCTTCACTCGCACCGGCTACGGGACGCTCATCGCCGAGGGCAAGGAGACCCGCCAGTTCGACGGCGAGTGGTATGTGATGGAGCACGCCCTGACGGCGGACCTGGCCCTCATCAAGGGGGCCAGGGCCGACAAGGCGGGCAACCTGATGTTCAACAAGACGGCACGCAACTTCAACCCGCTCTGTGCCAAGGCCGGGCGGGTCTGCGTGGCCGAGGTGGAGGAGATAGTCGAGGTGGGGGAGCTGGCCCCCGACGACATTCACCTGCCCGGCATCTATGTGCAGCGGCTGGTGCTGAACCCCAACCCTGAGAAACGTATCGAAGTGCGCACTGTCATGGAGAAACACTGAGATGGCCTGGACCCGTGAAGAGATGGCGCAGCGCGCCGCAAGGGAGCTGCAGGACGGCTTCTACGTCAACCTGGGGATCGGCCTGCCGACCCTGGTGGCCAACTACATCCCGGACGGCATGGAGGTGTGGCTGCAGAGCGAGAACGGCCTGCTCGGCATAGGCCCCTTCCCGAGCGAGGCCGAGCTCGATCCCGATCTCATCAACGCCGGCAAGCAGACCATCACCACATTGCCCGGCAGCAGCTTCTTCGACAGCGCCGAGAGTTTTGCCATGATCCGCGGCGGCCACATCAACCTGGCCCTGCTCGGGGCCATGCAGGTCTCCGAGCGCGGGGATCTCGCAAACTGGATGATCCCGGGCAAGATGGTCAAGGGCATGGGGGGCGCCATGGATCTGGTGGCCGGGGTCAAGCGGGTGGTGGTGCTGATGGAGCACTGCGCCAAGAACGGGGAGCACAAGATACTGGAGTGGTGCTCCCTGCCGCTGACCGGGGTCGGGGTGGTGGATCGCATCATCAGCGATCTCGCCGTGCTGGACGTGACCCCCACCGGCCTTCGCCTGGTGGAGCTGGCCCCCGGCATCGAGTTCGAGGCGCTGCAGGCCGCCACCAGCTGCGCCATCGCGCGCTGATCGTCTGGCTGTCGGCGGGGAGGGGGCCTGGGCCTCTCCCCGCCGTTTTTATGTCTGACACCCCGCTTCCCCTTAGCCGACACGCTTCCCCCACGCATGCTGCCCATCCCGCCAGACAGGTGAACAGGCCCGGATCCGGGGTTGTCTGACACCGCTTTTGGCGCCCTTTACCATCCTCCTCCTGCGCTGTCATCAAATGAAAAGTGGCTGACGTTCAATGGCAAGCGTGGCCTGGGAGGGAGGCCTTACAGTCGGCACACAAGAGAGAAAGAGCGGGCTCATCAGAGCGAGCGACACCCCGGGGCCGATGCAAAAACAGAGCTGCATCCTCGAGCGCCAAACAAGGCGGTGCGCCATCAGCCAGGTCATCTCCCTTGCATCAAAGCCAACGGAAACGGCGACTGAACAGATAACAACAACTAAATCAGATGACGACACTCGGAGAGACTGTAATGGATTACATGCACACGAGTCATGGTGGCGGGGCCCTGGGCCTGCGCCTGCTGGCGGCGGCCATCGCGGCCGCCCTCATGCCCACCGTTCAGGCGGTCGAGGTCGATACCGGGAGTGAAGAGTGGTCCGTTCGCTTCGACAACACCGGCAAGTTCAACTACGGCATGCGCACCGAGAGTGCCGATGAGCGGATGCTCGCCACCCCGAACAACAACGACGGGGACTACAACTTCAAGGATGCCGGGGATACCGTCACCACCCGCCTGGATCTGCTGACCGAGCTGGACGTGGTGAACAAGGGCAACACCGGCTTTCGCATCAGCGCCGCCAGCTGGTATGACTACGCCTACCGCGACGTCGGCGCCGACGAGAACCCCTTCATCAACGGCAACAGCGCCAGCTCCGGCATCGTCGGGCTGCCCCCGGTGGCGGGCAACCGTCACCTGAGCGACTATGCGGATCGCTACTACCATGGCCCCTCCGGCGAGCTGCTCGACGCCTTCGTGTTCCACAACATGGAGCTGGGCGACGAGTCCCTGCTCGGGGTCAAGATAGGGCAGCACAACATCTTCTGGGGAGAAACCCTGCTGAGCCCGGTGCACGCCCTCAGTTATGGCCAGTCGGGCCTGGATCTCGCGAAGCTCGCGGCCTCCCCGGGGACGGAAGCGAAAGAGCTGTTCGTGCCCCGCAACCAGATCTCCGCCTCCTTCACCCTGAACCCGGAGTGGACCTTCGCCGCCCAGTACTTCCTGGACTGGAACGCCGCCCGCCTGCCGGAAGCCGGCACCTATTACGGCAGCTCGGATCTGGTGGGCTTCGGTGCCCAGTCGTTCCTGCTGGGCCACACCGGCGGGCCTGGCCTGGCCGGACCGAGCGGCACCCTCAGCAACATTCGCCGGGGCGCAGACATCGAGCCGGGCAAGCACGGCGACTGGGGCATCATGGCCAAGTGGTCCCCCGAGGCGCTGGATGCGACCCTGGGGGCCTTCTACCGCCGCACCGCCGACATCCTGCCCCAGGCGGTGCTCGATGCCCGTGGCATGACCATTCGCGGGGCGGCGCCCCTGCCGGCCGGGGCCGTGCCGAACCTGCGCCAGTCCATCGCCAACACCAGCTACGCCCTGGCCTATGGCGACGAGATCGACATCTTTGGCCTCAGCCTCTCCAAGGACGTGGCCGGGGTGAGCGTCGGCAGCGATCTCAACTATCGCCAGCACATGCCCCTCTCCAGCATCCCGGCCCTGCTCAGTGCCACCGGGCCCGGGGGACTGGCCAACGGCTTCGGGATCCCGGCCCCCGTGCTCGGCCCCCGTCATCCGGACACCGGGGTGATCACCGATGGCTCCGATGGCTACAGCGCCACCGGCGATACCCTGCACTGGACCCTCAACGGCCTGATGACCTTCGCCGACACGGCGCTGTTCGACGGCGCCGCCCTGCTCGGGGAGCTCTACTACAGCAACCTGCTGAGCCTGGATGACCACAACAAGGCGCTCTACAAGGGGGAGGAGAGCTATCAGGGCATCGACAAGCCCACCCGGGACAACTGGGGGCTGGCGGTCAACTTCACCCCGACCTGGTATCAGGTCCTGCCGGGGGTCGACATGACCATGCCGCTCTCGGTGAACTGGGGGCTGGCGGGCATCTCCCCGGTCCAGGCGGGCGGGGCGAAAGACACCGGCAGCTACGCGGTGGGGCTCGGCGCCACCCTCTACAACCAGTACTTCGTCGATCTGAAATACGTGGACTCCTTTGGCAAGTCTGCCGAGTGCAATGACGGTGCCGAGGACGGTGCCACCCCCAATGCCCTCGATGGGGCCCAGCGCAACACCTGTTATGCCGGTGGCTACGCCTCCTTCTCCGGTGGCGGCGCCACCACGGAAGACAGAGGCGCCATCTACCTGACCCTGAAGACCACTTACTGAGTCAATCGACCGAGTCGGAGAACGAGATATGACATTCAACAAGACCATGCTGGCCGCCTCCCTCACCCTGGCCCTCGCGAGCCAGGCGCTGGCCGCCGTCTCCAGCAGCGAAGCCGCACAGCTCGGCACCAGCCTGACCCAGGTGGGCGCCGAGGCGGCCGCCAACGCCGATGGCAGCATCCCCGCCTACAGCGGGGGCCTGACCACCCCGCCGGCCAGCTTCAAGGCCGGTGACAGCATGCGCCCGGATCCCTATGCGGGCGAGCAGCCGCTCCTGGTCATCACCGGCAAGAACGCGGCCCAATACCAGGGGGTGCTGACCGCCACCACGGCGGAGCTGCTCAAGCGCTTCCCGGACTTCAGGGTGGACCTCTACCCGACCCATCGCAGCGTGGCGCTGCCCAAGGCGGTGCTGGACAACACCAGGCAGAACGCGCTGAACGCCATCACCCTGGCGGGGGGCATGGCGGTGGACAAGGTGCTGCCGGGCATTCCCTTCCCTATCCCCAAGAGCGGGGCCGAGGCGATGTGGAACTTCCTGCTGCGCTACCAGGGGGTGAACATCGCCACCAAGTACGACTCCTGGAACGTGGACGCCGCCGGAGTGGCGGCCCTCTCCACCACGGGGCAGGCCTTCATCAACTACGCCATCTACGAGGACATGAACAAGCCGGTCTCGGCCAGGGACACCTACTACCAGATGAAGCTCCATTACACCGGCCCGGCCCGCCGCGCCGGCGAGGCCATCATGCTGCGCGACGCCGCCAACCCCCTGGAGCAGCCGCGCAAGGCCTGGCAGTACCTGCCTGGCCAGCGCCGGGTCAAGCTGGCGCCGAACCTGGCCTACGACACCCCGAACCCGGGCACCTCGGGGGCGGGCACCTATGACGACGTCTTCGTCTTCAACGGGGCGCTGGACCGCTTCGACTGGAAGCTGGTGGGCAAGCAGGAAATGATAGTCCCCTACAACACCTATCGGCTGACCTATCAGCCCGATGCCAGGGCGCTGACCACCCCCAACTTCCTGTCACCGGATCAGGTGCGCTGGGAGAAGCACAGGGTCTGGGTGGTGGAGGGCAACCTCAAGGCCGGTGAGCGCCACATCTACGCCAAGCGCCGCTTCTACCTGGACGAAGACAGCTGGGTGGCGCTGGCCTCCGATCAGTACGACGCCCGTGGTCAGCTCTATCGCGGCTCCTTCGCCTTCCTGAGCCAGAGCTACGACAAGGAGACCCCGGACGCCACCCCCTTCATGATCTATGACCTGGTGGCGGGCAGCTACAACATCAACGGCGTGGTGGGTCCCCATGGCGGCATCAAGTACGGCGATTCGCTGTCCAAGGCGAAGTGGTCGCCCGAGTCCCTGGCCGGGGCGGGGATCCGCTGATCCTGACGGGAGCCAGGTTCGCCGCAGGCGAGCCCGGCTCCCGCTTTTCGCGCCGGGGTGCCCGGCGCATCTGGAGACAAGGACGTATGGGTTCATTCAACAAGTTGGCGCCCTGGCTGTGCTGCGCCCTGCTGCTGCCGGGACTCGCGCAGGGGGCGCAGGCGCAGGCTGCGCAGGGGCCCGAATACAGGGACGTGCTGGATCTGCCGGCCAGGGCGAGCGCCCTGGCCCGATACAGCCCCCTACTGGATCTGGCCCGAGCCGGGTCGCGGCTGGTGGCGGTGGGGCAGCGGGGTCACATCCTCTACTCGGACGACGAGGGGAGGCGCTGGCAGCAGGCCAGGGTGCCGGTGAGCTCGGATCTGAATGCCGTCACCTTCCCCACTCCCGAGCAGGGCTGGGCCGTGGGGGGGGACGGGGTGGTGCTGCACAGCCAGGATGGCGGTGCCAGCTGGGAGAAACAGCTGGATGGTCGCCAGATAGGGGAGCTGGTCCTGCGCTATTACTCGGCCCTGGCCCGTGCCGTGCCAGGCAACGAGTCCTGGCCGCAATGGGTGGCGGAGGGGCTGCGGCTGGTGGAGGAGGGGGCCGACAAACCGCTGCTGGACGTCTGGTTTGAGGACGACAAAGTCGGCTACGTGGTCGGGGTCTTCAACCTGATACTGCGCACCCAGGATGGCGGCCTGCACTGGACGCCCATGCAGGATCGCACCGACAACCCGGACGGGCTCCACCTCAATGCCATCGCCGCCGCCGGTGACGCCCTTTATCTGGTGGGCGAGCAGGGGCTGCTGCGCAAATGGGAAGCGCAGAGGCAGCGCTTCGTCTCACTGCCCAGCCCCTATGATGGCAGCTTCTTCGGCCTGATCGGCCGCTCGGATGAGGTGATCGTCTATGGCCTGCGGGGCCATGCCTATCGCAGCACGGATGGGGGCGAAAACTGGACCCGGCTCGTGAGCCCGCTGCCCATCAGCATCAGCGCCGCGATGCAGGGGGCCGATGGCCAGTTCCGCCTGTTCACCCAGGCCGGCCATATGCTGCGGCAACGGGGCAACGAGCCATTGACCCTGGCCCCCCTGGCCGAGCCATCGCCGGTGGCGGGGGCCGCCCTGACCGTCGATGGCGCCCTGGTGCTGGTGGGCAGCCGCGGGGTGCGCACCCTGGCGGCGGTCAAATAAGCTGTCTCAACGCAGGCCGTCACCGGATGACGGCCCAATAACGATAACGAGGATCCAGACATGGGCCATGTGAAGCAAGATTCGATGCCGGTGATCCGCGAGCTGAGCGCGTTCGACAGGCACTCAGGCAACCTGCTGGAGCGGCTGGTGTTCAACCACAGAGCGCTCTTCATGCTGGTGATGACGCTGGCGACCCTGGTGCTTGGCTACATGGGCGCGACCCGCCTGGCACTGGCGCCCAGCTTCGAGAAGATGATCCCCCAGAGCCAGCCCTACATCAAAAACTTCCTGGAGAACCGGGACTCCCTGCGCGGCCTCGGCAACTCGGTGCGGGTGGTGGTGGAGAATACCCGGGGGGACATCTTCGACCCCGACTATTTGAGCGTCCTCAAGCGGGTCAATGACCAGCTGTTCCTCACCGAAGGGGTGGACAGGGCCTGGATGAAGTCCCTCTGGAGCCCGGCGGTGCGCTGGACCGAGGTGACCGAGGAGGGCTTCCAGGGCGGGCCCGTGATGCCGGATGCCTATCAGGGCTCGGCCTCTGACATCGAGCAGCTGCGCCAGAACATCAACCGGGCCGGCATCGTCGGCAGCCTGGTGGCGAGCGACTTCAAGTCCAGCATGCTGATAGTGCCCCTGCTGGACAAGGCCTCAGTCACCGGCAAGCCCCTCGATTACCATGACTTCTCCCGGCGCATCGAGCAGTTGCGCAGCCAGATTGAATTTGACGGCAAGCCCCACCAGGCGGGGGAGGAGGGGATGGGCCAGTACAGGATCCGGGTGATCGGCTTTGCCAAGCTGGTCGGGGATCTCATCGACGGCCTCATCCAGGTGATCCTCTTCTTCGCCCTGGCGGTGGCGACCTCCCTGGCCATCATCTTCCTCTACACCCGCTGCGTGCGCAGCACCCTGCTGGTGGTGGGCTGCTCCCTGATCGCCGTGGTGTGGCAGCTCGGCATCATCGCCTGGCTGGGGTACGCCATCGACCCCTACTCAGTGCTGGTGCCCTTCCTCATCTTCGCCATCGGTGTCTCCCACGCGGCCCAGAAGATGAACGGCATCATGCAGGACATCGCCCGCGGCACGCACCGCCAGATAGCGGCGCGCTATACCTTCCGCCGCCTCTTCCTCGCCGGGGTCACGGCGCTGCTGGCCGATGCGGTGGGCTTCGCCGTGCTGATGCTGATCGACATCCCCGTCATCCAGGATCTCGCCATCACCGCCAGCATAGGGGTGGCGGTGCTCATCTTTACCTCTTTGCTGCTGATGCCGGTGGCCCTCTCCTATGTGGGGGTGGGCCGCAAGGCGGCCGAGCGGGCGCTCAGGATAGACACCCACGCCGCCGCCAATCAGGGCTTCGGCCGACTCTGGGCACTGCTGGATCGCTGCACCGAGCGCAAGTGGGCCACAGTGGTGGTGATCCTCGGCCTGGGGATGGGCATAGGCGGCTACCTGGTGAGCCTGAACCTGAAAGTGGGCGATCTGGACAGCGGCGCCCCCGAGCTGCGTGCCGATTCGCGCTACAACAGGGACAACGCCTACATCACCAGCCACTACGCCCTCTCGAGCGATCTCTTTGCGGTGATGATCAAGACGGCGCCGGAGGGGTGCCTCGACTACCGGACCCTGATCCTGGCGGATCGCCTGGGGTGGGAGCTGCAACAGCATCCCGGCGTGCAGGCCACCAGCTCCCTGGTCAATGCGGTGCGCCAGATCACCGCCGGCACCTATGAGGGCAACCCCAAGCTCGCCAGCATCCAGCGCAACCAGAACGTGCTGAACTATGCCGCCCAGCAGGCCTCGGTCAACAGCCCGGAGCTGTTCAACACCGATTGCTCCCTGATGCCGGTGATCGCCTACTTGAAGGATCACAAGGCCGAGACCCTGAGCGGCGTGGTGGCCATCGCCGAGCGGTTTGCCCGGGAGAACGGCACGGCGGATCGCCAGTTCCTGCTGGCGGCGGGCAGTGCCGGCATAGAGGCGGCCACCAACCTGGTGGTGCACGAGGCCAACCGCACCATGCTGCTCTACGTCTACCTGGCGGTGACCCTGTTCTGCCTCATCACCTTCCGAAGCTGGCGGGCGACCCTGGTGGCACTGGTGCCCCTGATGCTCACCTCAGTGCTGTGCGAGGCGCTGATGGTAGCCATGGGCATAGGCGTCAAGGTGGCGACCCTGCCGGTGATTGCGCTCGGGGTCGGCATAGGGGTGGACTACGCCCTCTACCTACTGAGCGTGCAGCTGCACCATCAGCGCCAGGGCATGTCGCTGGTGGACGCCTATCGCCAGGCCGTGGCCTTCACCGGTCGGGTGGTGGGGCTGGTGGGCATCACCCTGGCCGCCGGCGTGGTGGCCTGGGTCTGGTCCCCCATCAAGTTCCAGGCCGACATGGGCATACTGCTCACCTTCATGTTCCTGTGGAACATGCTGGGGGCCCTGATCGGGGTGCCAGCGCTCTCCTGCTTCCTGCTTTCCGGGACCAAGGCGGTGCCAGCCCAGGCGCGGCAGGAGGGGGATGCCGAGGAGGGGGTCAAGCCCTGCCGGACCCCGGTGGGGGCCGACGTCAGCTAGCAATAGCCGTGACACAGGAAAAAGAGAAGGGAGGCACTATGCCTCCCTTCTCTCGTCTGGCGAATGGCGCCGGCCCTCAGCCGTAGGCGAGGCCGGCGGGGGCGGGCTGGGCCACCTTGGGCACTCCCTTGTGGCGGGAGCGCCAGGTGGCCGGCGGCATGCCGAACTGGGCGCTGAACCAGCGGGTGAAGGAGCTTGGCATGGAGTAGCCCAGCATGTCGGCGATGTGGCCCAGCGAATAGCCGGAGTTTTGCAGGTAGCGCATCACCAGATCCCGGCGAACGTCGTTGACCAGCTCGCTGAAGGTGGCGCCGCTCTCCTCCAGATGGCGCTGCAGGGTGCGCACGTTCATCCCCAGGGTGCGGGCTATCTGCTCTATGGTGGCGCGCCCCATGGGCAGCAGCAGGTAGATGGCCTTGCGCACGTCCGTCATCAGGGATTGCTGGGTCTCCACCAGCAGGGTATCGAGGTACTGGCGGGCATGACGGGCCATGGCCTGGTTGGCCAGGGGGTTCGGAATGTCCAGATCGGCGGCCTGGCAGACGATGCCGTTGAACTCGCTGCCAAACTCCAGCTTGCAGCCGAACAGCCGCTTGTGGATGGAGAGATCCGCCGGTGCATCATGGGTGAAGTTGACGCTGATGGGATGCCAGTTGGCGCCGACTCCGACCTGGGCCGCACAGAAGCGATACATGACGCCGACCGCGAGCTCGGTGGCCTGGCGCGACGGCATGGGGGCGTCGGTGATGAGCTCCTCGCGAATGATCACCGCCTTGCCCGCCTCTTCGATGAAGATGGCCAGGGCATTATTGAACAGGTGTATGTACTGCACTATGACCTGCAAGGCCTCGCGCAGGTTGGGCTGATAGCTCAGCAGCAGGCTGACCTCGCCAAAGTCCGACAGCTGGCGATGCTCCGCCATGCGCAGACCCAGGCTCTGGCAGTTCCCGGTGCGGGCGGACAGCTCGAGCAGGTTGACTATGGTGGAGACGGGGATGCGCTGATTGGGCACATCCAGAATGGAGGCGCTGAGGCCGGCCTGCGACAGCAGGTTGGGGGTATTGAGGCCCAGCTGGCGGGCGACATCGAGATAGTTGGTGAGGGTGGCGGCTCTGGCAAGGAGGGTCATGATGCAATTCCCATGGCGACAGCTCATCTGCTGGTTGCTTGTTGTTAACTGGTTTTTATCATTTCGTTTACAAGTTGGAAAGTGCTTATTAACTGATCTATTAGTCGCAGGTGCCATGTGATGACCCTGCGTGCCAGCCAGATCCATGGCCTTTCGAGCCCGGTTCTATGCAGCCCGGTGGCGCTTACACCATCAGGCTCCTGTCATATAAAGACAACTCCATGACATCCAAGGTAAAGCAGCCGGGGGGCTGTCACCTTACTGTGGTCCTGATGTCGTCCGGCCGTCGCCGGAGCGCCTGAACAGGGGAAGAGAGATGAAGACATTTCAGCCCGAGGCCACAGTGCTGATAGTGCCCGGCCTGCGTGACCACGTGGCGGATCACTGGCAGACCCTGCTCGCCGAGCGGCTTGAGAAGGTGGTGACAGTGCCGCCGTTGACCTCGGACAAGCTGAGCTGCCAGGCCAGGGTCGAGGCCATAGTGCAGGCGCTGGCGCACATCCAGGGCCCGGTGATCCTGGTGGCCCACAGCGCCGGGGTACTGATGCTGGCTCACTGGGTGGCGCAGCAGAGGGCGGCCCTGCATCGTCACCCCATCCGGGGCGCCCTGCTGGTGACGCCGCCGGATCTGGACGCCAGCTGGCCATCCCATTACCCGAGCCCGCAAGCCATGCAGGCCGGAGGCTGGCACCCGCTGCCCCGCATGAAGATGCCGTTCCCGAGCCTGGTGGTGATGAGCCAAAACGATCCCCTGGCGAGCCCGGCGGCGGTGCGTGCCCTGGCCCAGGACTGGGGGAGCGAGCTGGTGGATGCCGGGACAGTGGGACACCTCAACCCGGCGAGCGGATTTGGCCCCTGGCCCCATGCCGAGGCCTTGCTGCGGCGTCTCGACGCCCGCTAACCCAGATGGCGAGGGGAGAGAGGCTCCCCTGCGCCCAGACACGAATCGGAAGGAGTCCGTATGGTGAAGACAAGGATCATACCGCCAGCCCAGGGAGCTCATGCCTATCCCTTGCTGATCAAGAGCCTGCTGTTATCCGGGGTGCGCCAGCACCCGGACCGGGAGATAGTCTATGCAGATCGGCTGCGCTATGACTATCGCACTCTCAACCAGCGCATCCACCGCCTCGCCAACCTGCTGACGGCCTCGGGCATAGGTCCGGGGGACACGGTCGCCCTGCTGGACTGGGACAGCCACCGCTCCCTCGAGTGCTTCTTCGCCGTGCCCATGATAGGCGCCGTGCTGCACACGGTGAACGTGCGCCTCTCGCCGGAGCAGATCGCCTTCACCATGCACCACGCCGAGGATCATCTGGTGCTGGTTCATGACGACTTCCTGCCCATGATGGAGAGCATCCAGGAGAGGCTGCCCACGGTGCGCGGCTATATCCGGCTGACCGATGGGGAGCTGCCGTCCACCGTACTGCCCCTGCTCGGGGAGTACGAGACGCTCTTGGCCGGGGCGCAGAGTCAGTTCGATTTTCCCGACTTTGACGAGCATTCGGTGGCGACCCTGTTCTACACCACGGGCACCACTGGGGATCCCAAGGGGGTCTATTTCAGCCACCGCCAGCTGGTGCTGCATACCCTCAACGAACTGGGCACCCTGGCGGCCCATGCGGGTCAGTCGCTGCTCTGCTCAGACGATGTCTACATGCCCATCACCCCCATGTTCCACGTCCATGCCTGGGGCGTCCCCTATGTGGCGACCATGCTGGGGGTAAAGCAGGTCTATCCGGGGCGCTACGAGCCGGACAAGCTGGTGCGGCTCTACCGCGACGAGGGGGTGAGCTTCTCCCACTGCGTGCCGACCATCTTGCAGATGATCCTCGACTGCGAGGAGGCAGCAAAGACCTCCCTTGCAGGTTGGAAGATGCTGCTGGGGGGCAGTGCGCTGCCGCTCGGGCTGGCGACCCAGGCACACCGACAGGGGATACTGGTGCACGCCGGTTACGGCATGTCGGAGACCTGCCCGCTGCTGTGCGTGGTGCACCTCGCTCCCGAGGAGCTGGCACTGCCCATGGCCCAGCAACTGCCGCTGCGGATCCGCACCGGCAAGCCCATCGGCCTGGTGGACTTGCGCATCATCGACGAGCAGGGCCGGGCGCTGGCCCATGATGGTCAGACCATGGGGGAGATAGTGGTGCGTGCTCCCTGGCTGGCCCAGGGCTACCTGAAAGAGCCGGGCAAGGGGGCCGAGCTCTGGGAGGGGGGCTGGCTGCACACGGGGGACATGGCCTCCATCACCCCGGACGGCACTGTGGAGATCAGGGATCGCATCAAGGATGTGATCAAGACAGGGGGCGAGTGGATAAGCTCGCTGGCGCTGGAGAGCCTCATCAGCGCCCACGCCGACGTTCATGCGGTGGCCGTGATCGGGGTGCCGGACGAGCAGTGGGGGGAGCGGCCCCTGGCCCTGGTGGTCGGCAAGGAGGGATCGCATCTGGATGCACAGGCCATCAAGGCCCACCTGCAGGGGTTCGTCGACAGCGGTCGCATCAATCGCTGGGCCATTCCGCGCCAGATCCACATAGTGCAGGAGATCCCCAGGACCAGTGTCGGCAAGGTGAACAAGAAGCTGATCCGGGAGCGTGAATGCCGTCCGGCGGCGGAAAACTGAGGGCGCCATCATGGATCCAGAGGAGGGTCTCTCAGTCATCCCCACTGCCTGAGGGGCCGCGTTGGCCTGGCTGCCATGGCTTGACTACGCTAACTGAGTTATCAAACAAGAGGCGTGCGCCATGAACAGAACCCAGATTCATCTCGTTGATGAAGAGGTGGATTTTCCGTCCAGTGAACAGTTGGTCTCCACCACGGATCTTCAGGGGGTCATTACTTATGCCAATGACCACTTCTGCCGGGTGGCGGGATACAGCAGGGCAGAGATGATAGGTCAGCACCACAACATGGTGCGCCATCCTGACATGCCCAAGGCGGCCTTCGCCGATCTCTGGGGCAAGCTGAAGCAGGGCAAGCCCTGGCGCGGCATGGTGAAGAACCGCTGCAAGGATGGTCGCTACTACTGGGTGGATGCCTATGTCACCCCCATCTTCGAGCAGGGGCGGATAAGCGGCTACCAGTCGGTGCGCAGCCGCGCCGAGCCAGGGATGAAGGCCGTCGCCGCCCGTACCTACGCCAGGCTGAAGGCGGTGGAGCGGGGGGAGCGCAAGGGGGGCCTGCGTCTGCGCCCCGTGCGCCATGGGGTGGCCATCGCCGGGTTGCTGCTGATGCTGGCAGCGGGCGCCTATCTGACGGGGCCCCTGGGGGCCCTGTTCATGCTGCTGCCGATCTTGTGGCTCGGCCTCCTCTATCGCCATACCCTCATCACCACCCCCCGTTACCTGAGCCAGCTGGCCGAAGAGTATGACAGCCTGACCCGGCTCATCTACTCGGGGGATGAACCCAGTGCCATCGCCGACTTCCACATCAAGCTGCTGCAGGCCAGGATCCGCACCGTGCTCGGGCGGGTGGACGACGCCACCCTCTCCCTGCAGGATCTGGCGGTCCATCTCAAGACCGCCTCCAGCGAGGCGAGCGCCGACATCGCCGAGCAGGACATCCAGACCCAGCAGGTGGCGACCGCCATCACAGAGATGGCGGCGACGGCCCACGAGATAGCCCGCAACATCCAGGAGACGGACAACCAGATTGCCCAGGCCAAGGTGCATTGCCAGCATACCGACCAGCAGCTGGAGGATACCCAGCACAGGGTCACCGAGCTGGCCACCCAGGCCGAGCACGCCTTCACGGCGGCGGTGGCGCTGGCGGAGGAGTCGGACCGCATCGGGATCCTGATGAGCGAGATCCAGGGGATCGCGGATCAGACCAATCTGCTGGCCCTCAACGCCGCCATAGAGGCGGCCCGGGCGGGAGAGCAGGGGCGCGGCTTCGCCGTGGTGGCGGACGAAGTGCGCACCCTCTCAACCCGGACCCACAAGGCGACCGAGCAGATCCAGGGCAGCATAGGGCAGATCCAGCGCACCCTGAATGGCTGGAAGGGGATGATGCAGCAGAATCTGGAGCAGACCCAGTCCTGCGTGACCCTGACCCGGCAGGGTTCACAGAGCCTGCACCAGGTGCTGGCCGAAATAGAGCGGGTGGTGGATCTGTCGACCCAGATCTCGGCGGCGGCGGAGGAGCAGCAGGCGGTGGTGGAGGACATCAGCCGAAACGTCAACGTCATCTCCCAGCACTCCCACGCCAACAGCAACAAGATGCACGACATGGATGCCTCGAGCGACATCCTGCTCACCAAGGCGCGCCAGCTCAAGTCCCTGGGGCAGACCTTCGGCTGACGGCCGCCTCGAGCAGGCACAGGATGACAAAAGGCCACCTTAGGGTGGCCTTCTTGTATGGGCGCTGTGGCGGAGTGGGGCCGCCGTCAGCTCGTCTGCTCCGCCAGCGCAATGAAGCCGCCGCTCTTGTCGCAATACATGGCCCTGTCCGCCTGGATCAGCCACTGCTCCGGGCTCCAGCCACGCTGGTAGTGGCTGACCCCTATGCTGATCCCCACCTGCATGGCCTGGCCATTGACCACGAAGGGGGCCTGCATGGCGTGCCGGATCACCTCGGCCACATCCTGTGCCTGGGCGCTGCTGTAGCCGGGCAGCAGCAGGATGAATTCATCCCCCGCCAGCCGGGCAAAATAGCACTGGTGGCCGATGGCATCATGGAGCCGGTTGGCCAGCTGGCAGAGGATGGCATCCCCCTGGCTGTGGCCGAAGTTGTCATTGATGCGCTTGAAGTCATCGAGATCGCAAAACAGCAGGCAGCCGGGATCCTCGAGTTGAACTTGCTCCTTCAGCTGCTCCATCAGGCTCAGGCGATTGGGCAGGCCGGTGAGGGGATCGAGGCGGGCCAGCTGCAGAATCTCCTGCTCGCGCAACTTGCGCAGGGTCACCTCCCGATTGAGCCGCTTGTTGCTGACAAGCAGATAGAGGGAGAGCAGCAGGATGAGGGCGCCGACCCCCAGGCTCAGCAAGAACCAGGGGCGCCAGAAGACCCACTGCGCGGAGGGGGCCTGATAGAGCAAGCGGGTCAGCGGCACGGCCCTCGGAACCAGGCCTATCTCGACCAGCTGCTGCATGATGTGGGCGAAGCGATCCGGATTCATATACCCGATCTCCACATAGAGCGGCTGTATCATCTCCTTGCTCATCTGCAGCTCGTACTCCATGTGGGCCTGACTGCGGTTGACGCCATACTCCTTGCGCAGCAGGTCGATGGCCTCCGCCGGATGGGCGAGGGCGTAGCGCCACCCCTTGAGGCTGGCGGCCCTGAACTTTGCCACCCGCTCCGGGTTGACGCGCTCCTCGTTCTGGGTGGTGAACAGGATGTCGCTGTAAAAATCAATGCCGTAGTTGCGCGGATTGATGACGGAGACCGAGATGCCGCGCTCCTCCAGATAGAAGGGCTCGTTGCTGAGATAGGCGTTGAAGATGTCGATCTTGCCCGCGATCAGATCGTCTATGTTGACCGAGGTGGGCACAGGGATGAGCTGGCGTTCGTGCAGCCCCTGATAGTAGAGGGTGGCGAGCAGTTCGGCATCCTGATGGCCGGGGAACATCATGATCCGTTTGCCACGCATGTCCGCAACGGTGAGAATGCCGCTGTCGCGACGGGCCAGGAAGATGGAGGGGGAGTGCTGATAGACGCTGGCGAGGGCCAGCAGGGGTTCGCCATTGGCGTAGCTGGTGAGCACCTCTGTGTTGCCGACGCCAAAGTCGGCGCGCCCGCTGAGCACTTCCTGGACCGGGCTTATCCCCTTGCCGCCTGGCCTTATTTCGACATCCAGCCCGGCATCGGCATAGTACCCCTTCGCCTTGGCCATGTGATAGCCCACGAACTGGGGTTGATGCAGCCAGCGCAGCTGCAAGACGACCCGATCCGGAGGCTCATGGGGACGGTCACTTGCCAGGACAGGGAAAGCGTAACTGGCGCCAAGCAGTAGCAGCCAAAACAAGTATCTCTTCATCCGTGCGATTCTTGTGCTGAGGATCCATGGGGTGGCCAGCAGGCCCGCATTCAACTTGTTAACAAATCACATTCTAAAGGGTTATAGATGTACCGGATACAGTTGCAGCACAAAGATTTCATGGTGATCAACAAGGGCCCTGGCCTTGGCATGCACGACGAGGGGGGTGAGCCCGGGCTCGTCAATCGGGTCAAGATGGATACCGGCCTCGAACTCTATCCGGTCCATCGCCTCGACAAGATGACCTCGGGACTGGTGCTGCTGGCCCGCACCCCGGAGGCGAACCGGGCACTCAGCATGGCCTTTGCCGCCCGGGAGGTGAGCAAGCAGTATCTGGCCCTCTCCGATCGCAAGCCGAAGAAGAAGCAGGGGTGGATCAAGGGGGACATGGAGAAAGGACGTGGCGGCAGCTGGATGCTGGCCCGCACCCAGGATAACCCGGCCATCAGCTGGTTCGATTCTGTCTCGGTGCGGGAGGGGCTGCGGCTCTATCGCATCAAACCCCGGACCGGCAAGACCCACCAGATCCGGGTTGCCTTGAAAAGCGTGGGGGCCCCCATCCTCGGGGACGAGCGCTACGGTGGCACGGCCGCCGATCGCGGCTATCTGCACGCCTGGCGCCTGCAGTTTACCCTGGCAGGGGAGGAGTTCGACCTCGTCTGCCCGCCGGATGAGGGGGCGCTGTTCCTCCTGCCCGAGCTGCACACCGCCATCGCGGGATTGGGCGAATGACCAGCTCCCGCGCGGCGCCCGGCTCGGGCTGGATCCTGGCCGATTTTGACGACACCCTGGCGCCGGGGGACAGTCACGCCGGCCTGCTGCGCTTCATCCTGCGCCGGCGCCGCTGGCCACTGCTGCTGCTGCCGGTGATCGCACTGGGTGGCCTGGTGTATCTGGTGCCCAGCCTGCGCCGTCAGGGGATCTCGCTTATCTGGTGGGCCATCACCCTGGGGCTCTCGCCGCCGGGCTGGCGCCAGCTGGTGCGGGCCTATTGCCACACCCGGCCGGGGTTGTTTCGGGAGGCCCGCTCCCTGCTGATGGCCGAAAGGGCGCGCTGCTGGGTCATCTCCGCCAGTCCCCGGGCTCTGGTCCGTGCCCAGCTCCATCGACAGCTGCCAAGGCTTCCCCATCGCATCACAGGCTCGCGGATGGGCTATCGCCTTGGCGGCCTGGTGCCGCGTTTTTATTGCCACGGCCGGCACAAGATCCTGCCCGAGATCCGCGCCCTCAGGGTGACGCTGGCCTTGAGTGACAGCCTGCACGACTTGCCGCTGCTGGCGCTGGGGCAGCAGGCCTGGCTCATCAACCCCGACGTCCGCCGGCTGCAACAGGCCAGGCTCCAGCTGCCCCATCTCGAGGTGAAAAACTGGCACCTGTAAGGCAAAGCTGACAGCCCGGCGGTGCGCCGTGGGGCTGTCCGCAAGGCTCAGGCTGCAACGTCACAATCTATTTACATCTTTTGGCGCTGACCCTCGCCAAACTATCTGAAACCCGCCTCTTCTCTTCTGCTCCGCCCCTGCCTCTAATGAAACAAGTTGTTAACAACGCCGTCCTGGCTGCCTGTCGAGCCTTCCCGGCGTGACCCGTTTCGTTATCAGTCCATCGCAAGGAACGCATCATGACGACCTCTTCTTCCCCTTCTCGCACCATCAATCCTCTCGGCACCGATGGGTTCGAATTCGTCGAGTACACGGCCCCGGATCTCAAGGGCATTGCCGCCCTCAAGGCGCTGTTCGTCTCCCTGGGTTTTGCCGAGGTGGCAAGACACAAGCACAAGCAGTGCTGGCTCTACCGCCAGGGGGAGATCAATTTCGTGGTCAACGCCGAGCCTCACTCCCAGGCGGAGCAGTTCGCCAGCCTGCACGGGCCCAGCGTCTGCGGCATGGCCTTTCGGGTGGCGGATGCGGGCCGTGCCCAGCAGTACGCCATCGCCAAGGGGGCCAAGCCCTTCGTCGGCAAGATAGGGCCCATGGAGCTCAACATCCCCGCCATCTACGGCATCGGGGAGAGCACCCTCTCCTTTGTCGACCGCTACGGCGAGCAGGGCTCCATCTACGACGTGGACTTCGTCTTCTACCCCGACTGGCAGGCGCGCATGGCCGAGGTGGATGCGGGGCTCTACGAGATCGATCACCTGACCCACAACGTCCATCGCGGCAACATGGACGTCTGGTCCAACTTCTACGAGCGGATCGGCAACTTCCGGGAAATTCGCTACTTCGACATCGAAGGCAAGCTGACCGGCCTGCATTCCCGCGCCATGACGGCCCCCTGCGGCAAAATTCGCATCCCCATCAATGAATCTTCCGACGACAAGTCCCAGATAGAGGAGTACCTGCGCCAGTACAAGGGGGAGGGGATACAGCACATAGCACTGGCCTCCCGCGACATCTACCAGACCATCCGCACCCTGCGTGGCCGCGGCACCGGCTTTATGCCTACCCCGGACACCTACTACGAGAAGGTGAACAGCCGGGTGGAGGGGCATCAGGAGGATCTGGAGGCGCTCAAGGCGCTGCGCATCCTGATCGACGGCTCGCCGACGAAAGATGGGATCCTGCTGCAGATCTTCACCGACACCGTCATAGGCCCGGTGTTCTTCGAGATCATCCAGCGCAAGGGCAACGAGGGGTTCGGCGAGGGCAACTTCCAGGCACTGTTCGAATCCATTGAACTGGATCAGATCCGTCGTGGGGTGCTGAGCGAGGCCGAGCAGGGCGAGAGAAAGGGAGAGCCGAGCGATGCGTAACCATATGGGCGATCGCCCGCCGGTATCTATGTCATGGGAGGCACACAGCCATGCGTAACTGGATAAGTTTCCCCCACCGGGAGGGGACCCACTCCCGCCAGGCCCATGCCGACCTGCCCGAGCAGGCCATCTACGAGCGCGAGCTCGGGCGCAGCGGCTTCTTCGGCCCCGCCACCCACATGCACCACAAGCATGCCCCCACCGACTGGAGCCACTGGGAGGGGCCGCTGCGGCCGCGGGCGTTCGACTTGAATGAGCTGCAGGAGGAGGTGAGTTCCCTCTCCCCCTGGGTGATGCCGGATCTGCTCAGCAACCCCCACTGCCGCTACCGGATGTGGCGCCTGACCGAGACAATGCCGTTTCTGGTGCGCAACGCCGACGGCGACGAGCTCTTGTTCATCCACGAGGGGGGCGGGGAGTTCTTCTGCGACTACGGCCACCTGACCTTGCGGGATGGCGACTATGTGGTGATCCCCCGCGGCACCATGTGGCGCATCGAGCCGACGGCGCCGCTGTTCATCCTGATGATAGAGGCGACCGAGGACAGCTATCAGCTGCCGGACAAGGGGCTGGTGGGCAACCACGCCATCTTCGATCCGGCGGCCCTTGACGTACCCGCCATCAACGAGCGCTTCCTGGCCCAGCAGGACGAGGATCCCTGGTCGCTGCAGGTCAAGCGCCACGATCAGGTCTCTGTCATCACCTGGCCCTTCAACCCCCTGGATGCCCAGGGCTGGCACGGGGACTTGTGCGTGGTGCGCCTCAACTGGCGGGACATCCGCCCCCTGATGAGCCACCGCTACCATCTGCCGCCCTCGGCCCACTCCACCTTCGTGGCGAGCCGCTTCGTCATCTGCACCTTCGTGCCGCGCCCCATAGAGAGCGATCCCGGTGCCTTGCGGGTGCCCTTCTATCACAGCAACGACGATTTTGACGAGGTGCTCTTCTACCACGCCGGGGACTTCTTCAGCCGGGACAACATAGAGCGGGGCATGGTCACCTTCCACCCCGCCGGTTTCACCCACGGTCCCCATCCCAAGGCCTTTGCGGCGGGGCAGGCCCACGCCAAGACCTTCACCGACGAGGTGGCCGTGATGCTCGACACCCGGGATGCCCTGGCAGTCGGCCAGATCTGCGAGGGGATAGAGAATCCCCACTATGTGTCCAGCTGGCAGCGGCCAGACGGCACCCCCGGCAAATAAGGAATTCGATATGAAATTGGCAACCTTGAACAATGGCAAGCGCGATGGCGCCCTGGTGGTGGTCAGCCGGGATCTGACCCGGGCGGTGGCCGTGGCCGACATAGCCCCCACCCTGCAAGGGGCACTGGACGAGTGGGCCGATCTCGCCCCCCGGCTGACCGCCGTCTATCAGGCCCTCAACGACGGCGCCTGCCCCGATGCCTTCCCCTTCGATGAGACCGCCTGTCTCTCCCCGCTGCCCCGCGCCTACCAGTGGGCCGACGGCAGCGCCTACGTCAACCACGTGGAGCTGGTGCGCAAGGCGCGCGGCGCCGAGATGCCTTCGAGCTTCTGGCACGATCCCCTGATGTACCAGGGGGGCTCCGACAGCTTCCTCTCCCCCCGTGGCCCCATCGTCATGGGGTCGGAGGAGTGGGGCATCGACTTTGAATCCGAGGTGGCCGTCATCACCGACGACGTGCCCATGGGCACCAGCGCGCAGAAGGCCGAGGAGCACGTCAAGCTGCTGATGCTGGTCAACGATGTGAGCCTGCGCAACCTCATTCCCGGGGAGCTCGCCAAGGGCTTTGGCTTCTTCCAGTCCAAACCCTCCAGCAGCTTCTCGCCGGTGGCCATCACCCCGGACGAGCTCGGCGGCGACTGGCGGCAGGGCAAGGTGCATCTGCCCCTGGTGACCCAGCTCAATGGCGCCCTGTTCGGGGAACCGGATGCGGGGCTGGACATGACCTTCAACTTCTTCGAGTTGATCGCCCACGCGGCCAGGACCAGACCCCTTGGCGCTGGCTGCATCATAGGCTCGGGCACCGTCTCCAACTACGACAGAAGCCGGGGATCCTCCTGCCTCGCCGAGCGGCGGATGCTGGAAATTATCGAGTCAGGTCAAGCCACTACACCCTTTCTTCGCTTTGGTGATACAGTGTCCATCGCGATGCAGGATCGCAACGGGATGAGTCTGTTTGGCACCATTTTGCAACGGGTCACGCAAGGGGGCGCCAGTCAGACGAGCTAGGAAGGCCTGGGTCGGCCAAGGTCGGCCAGGCGACACGGCAGGTGGCACACACCTGCCACCATAGGGACATAATATGCTGCAGTTGTTTGGATATTGGCGTTCATCGGCCAGCTTTCGCGTACGTCTGGTGCTGCAACTCAAGGGACTTGGTTATGAGCAGCACCCGGTCAATCTGAGACAGGGTGAGCAGAAAGAGAAGGCCTATCGCCGGGTCAATCCCCAGGGGCTGGTGCCTTTTCTCATCGACGGGGATGTGCAGCTGGGTCAGTCGGTGGCCATCATGGAGTACCTCGACGAGACCTATCCGGCCTACCCCCTGATGCCCTCAGCTCCCGAGGAGCGGGCCAGGGTGCGCCAGATAGTCAACATGATCGCCTGCGACACTCACCCCCTCAACAACCTGAGGGTGCTGAACTACCTGGAGCAGGAGCTGGGGCAGGGCAAGACGGCGCGCGATGCCTGGTATCGCCACTGGATTGACGAAACCTTCACCGCCCTGGAGCAGCTGTTGATGACTACCGCCGGCGTCTATTGCGTGGGCAACGAGGTGACCCTGGCGGACTGCATGCTGGTGCCCCAGGTCTATAATGCCCGTCGCTTCAACATGACGCTGGACGACTACCCCACCATCGCGCGCATCGTCGCCAACTGCGAGCAATTGCAGGCCTTTATCAAGGCGGCTCCCGCCAATCAGCCGGATGCGCAGGCCTGACTCTTCCCCGTGATAAACAACAAACACCCCGCACCGTCAGGCGACCATGCGGGGTGTTTGCATCATGGCCTGGGCTTGTCAGCTGCGAGCATCCTGGCGCTCAAAGTAGCCGATAAACTTGCCAAACCTGGCCTCATCGTAACTTTTCCCCTTCTCCAGCAATCCGGTATTGAAGGATTCGAGCAGCTTGCCTCGGGCGTCCAGCACGTAGAAGTGGGGCACCCCCAGATACTCGGGATAGGCCTTGAGGAAGGGGGCGTTCTTGTTCTGCTCGCTGACGTTCACCTTGACCACCACGAAGGTCCGGTTGAACTGCTGTGCAAGCTCGGGCTCCCGGTCCAGGAAGCGGTTCATCTCCTGACACCAGCTGCACCACTCGCCCCCCACCAGCAGCAGGACCTGCTTGTCCTCTTGTTGCGCCCTGGCGGTGGCGGCCAGCAGATCCTTGGCGGGATCCCGTGTCTCGTCATAACCCTGGCTGTAATCGGGCAAGCCCCTGGCCCAGAGGTGGTCGCCCGCGCGGGCGGCGCCGTTGAACAGCAGGGTGCCCAGCACCAGGGGCAGTAACAGTCGTTTCATCTTATCTTCCTTGTATTGTCGTTGTTGCTTCCAAGCCGGAACAATGTGACACGAGCGAGCCCCTTCGCCAAGCGGCAAGCAGAGAAGGGGAAGGCCAAAAAGCGGGAATGAAATGGCAGAAAACAACAAAGCCCCTCGAAAGGGGCCTTGTTGTTTGGTCGGGCTCTGTCCGCTTGCGGATCAGTAGCTCTGCTGGTGGACGTCCATCACGGCGCGGCCTGAGGGGTCGGCCATCTCCTTGAACTTGGCATCCCACTCCAGAGCTGTGGGAGTAGAGCAGGCGACCGACTTGCCGTAGGGCACGGTGCGGGCGGCGGACTCCAGCGGGAAGTGCTCGTCGAAGATGGCGCGGTAGAAGTAGGCCTCCTTGGTGAGCGGGGTGTTGATGGGGAAGCGGAATGCGGCCGCCTCGAACATCTGATCCGTCACTTCGGTCTCGACCATGGCTTTCAGGCTGTCAATCCAGGAGTAGCCCACGCCGTCGGAAAACTGCTCCTTCTGACGCCATGCCACCTCGTGGGGCAGCAGCTCCTCGAAGGCTTCCCGCAGGATGTGCTTCTCGATCTTGCCGTTGCCGCACATCTTGTCGGCGGGCTGCAGGCGCATCGCCACGTCCATGAACTCCTTGTCGAGGAAGGGCACGCGGCCCTCCACGCCCCAGGCGGCCATGGACTTGTTGGCCCGCAGGCAGTCATACAGATGCAGGGAGGCGAGCTTGCGCACGTTCTCCTCGTGGAACTCCCGGGCGTTGGGGGCCTTGTGGAAGTAGAGGTAGCCGCCAAACAGCTCGTCGGAGCCTTCCCCGGAGAGCACCATCTTGATACCCATCGCCTTGATGTAGCGGGCCATCAGGTACATCGGCGTGGAGGCACGTATGGTGGTGACGTCATAGGTCTCGAGGTGATAGATGACGTCCCGCAGGGCATCCAGCCCTTCCTGCACGGTGAAGTGGATCTGGTGGTGTATGGTGCCGAGGTGATCGGCCACCTTGCGGGCGGCGGCAAGGTCAGGCGAGCCTTCCAGGCCGACGGCGAAGGAGTGCAGCTGGGGCCACCAGGCTTCGCTCTTGCCATCGTCCTCTACCCGGCGGGCGGCATAGAGCTTGGTGATGGCGGAGATGACGGAGGAGTCGAGACCGCCGGAGAGCAGCACGCCGTAGGGCACGTCACACATCAGCTGGCGCTTGACCGCCGCTTCCAGGGCCGCCTTCAGCTCGGCCTTGTCGCTGACGTTGTGCTCGACCGGGGCATATTCCATCCAGTCGCGCCTGTACCACTGCTTGAGCTCGCCATCCTTGCTCCAGAGGTAATGGCCGGGCGGGAAGGTCTCGACGCTCTTGCACACCGGCACCAGGGCCTTCATCTCGGAGGCGACATAGAAGTTGCCGTGCTCGTCGCGGCCGGTATAGAGGGGGATGATCCCCATGTGGTCGCGGCCAATCAGGTAGGCATCCTGCTCGGCGTCATAGAGGATGAAGGCGAAGATGCCGTTGAGATCGTCCAGGAAGGCGGGGCCCTTCTCCTTGTAGAGGGCGAGCAGCACCTCGCAGTCGGAGTGGGTCTGGAACTTGAAGTCGACCTTGAGGTGCTTCTCGAGTTCCTTGTGGTTGTAGATCTCGCCGTTGACGGCCAATACGTGAGTGCGCTCGGGGTTGTAGAGCGGCTGGGCGCCATTGCCCGGATCGACGATGGCCAGGCGCTCGTGCACCAGGATGGCCTTGTCGGAGCTGTAGACGCCGGACCAGTCAGGCCCGCGGTGACGCAGTCGCTTGGACATCTCCAGGGCCGATTTGCGCAAGGTGGCGGAGTCGGTCTTGATGTCCAGAATGCCGAAAATAGAACACATTGGCGGTAATCCTCTTGATTTTTATATGAGCCCCCCACGTTCGGGCTCGAAATTCCATTTACATTCCTCACCAATCACAATGCCTAGCGCAAAAACCTTTTGCAAGCGGGAAAACCGCACAAAATCATGCCGCCAACGTCAAGTCGGCGGGTGAGTATGGTGTCGACAACGAGGGGCTTGCTTGACGTGCGCGTCAGGTCGCGGCGGGTTCGAAGATCACATAGAGCTTGCGGCAGGCCACCAGGGTCTCCCACTCGCCGACGAAGCCCGCCGGGATGACGAACTGATCCCCCGGCTTGAGGTGCAGCTCGCCCCCCTGGCCGTCGTGGATCCGCGCCTCGCCCTCCAGCAACTGGCAGTATTCGTGCTCTGTGTAGTGCACGGCCCAGCGCCCCGGCTCGCAGGCCCAGAAGCCCACGTGAAACTGCTGGCTGGGGTCCGAATAGTGGTTCCAGAGGGTCTGGCTCGGGTTGCCGGCCCGGATCCGTTCGGGGGCGGGCATCAGCGGGGTGGGGGAGACGGGGTGCTGGTCCAGCAGGATCCAGTCGTTCAGGCTCTTCATGGTGCGTCCTTGGGGTGGCGAGGGGAGCGTCCTGCTCCCGTTTAGTTTGTTTAACAATGTTGCGCTTACGTTAAACGATGTGCGCCACCTTGCCAAGGGGGGCCAAGGAAGGGGATCAGACGATATCGATGTCCACCACGGAGTCGAAGATGTGATTCGGTCTGAACGGCATGCGGTCGATGTCCGCCACCTTGCTCACCCCGGAGAGCACCAGCACCGTCTCGAGGCCGGCCTGGAAGCCCGCCAGTATGTCGGTGCGCAGGTTGTCGCCGATGATGATGGTGTCGTCGGAGTGGGCCTCCATCCGGTTCAGGGCCGCGCGGATGATCCAGGCGCTCGGCTTGCCGACATAGAACGGCTTCTTGCCGGTCATCCGCTCGATGGGGGCGCAGAGGGCGCCGCAGGCCGGGTGCATCATGGGGCCATGGGTGTCGGGGTTGGTGGCGATGAAGCGGGCCCCCTGATCGACGAACTTGGCCCCCAGCTGCATCATGGTCCAGTTGTAGTTGCGGGTCTCCCCCACCACCACGAAGTCGGGGTCTATGTCGGTGATGGTGAAGCCGGCCTTGTAGAGCTCGTGGGTCAGGGCCCCTTCGCCTATCACATAGGCCTTCTTGCCATCCTGGCGCTTGAGAAAGTCGGCGGTGCCCATGGCGGAGGTATAGAAGCACTCCTCCGGCACTTCGATCCCGGCGGAGCGGAAGCGGTTTTGCAGATCTTTCTGGGTCTGGGCCGGGTAGTTGGTGAGGAACAGGAGCTTGCTGCCCTGCTCCAGCAGGCGATGAACGAAACGGTCGGCGCCGGGCACCAGATCGTTGTTGTGCAGGATGACGCCGTCGATATCACAGATGACGCTTTTCTTCATGGAAACTCCTTGTAGGGGGAGGTGGTTGCCAACCTCGAATGTCTTCAATCACTTATGGCTTTTTTGTGCCGCCATTATAAGGCGCTTTGATGACAAGTCTCCCCCGGCGCGCCAGATGGGTGCACAATGACCGCAGAGGGAGGGCGCCGTCGGCGCCTGGACTTGCCTTAACCATCAGGCGCTGACGATGGAGCCGTCATCATGGAGAACTTTATTGCCGGCTTGCCCAAGCTGGAGCTGCACCTGCATATCGAGGGCACCCTGGAGCCCGAGCTGATGCTTGCCCTTGGCCAGCGCAACGGGGTGACCCTGCCCTGGCCCGACGTCGAGAGCCTGCGGGCCGCCTATGAGTTCGACTGCCTGCAATCCTTTCTCGATCTCTACTACCTGGGGGCCAGCGTGCTGGTCACCGAGCAGGACTTCTTCGACCTCACCTGGGCCTATCTGGAACGCTGCGCCGCTGACAAGGTGGTGCACGTGGAGATCTTCTTCGATCCCCAGACCCACAGTGCCCGCGGTGTGCCCTTTGCCACAGTGCTCGGCGGCATAGAGCGGGCATTGCAGCGCGGGGAGAAAGCGTTTGGCATCAGCTGGCGGCTTATCATGAGCTTCTTGCGCCACCTGAGCGAAGAGGATGCCTTCGCCACCCTGCGCGAGGCCGAGCCTTATCTGGCCCGGCTGCACGGGGTCGGCCTCGACTCTGGCGAGCTCGGCAATCCGCCAGGCAAGTTTGCCCGTGTCTTCGCCCGGGCGAGGGAGCTGGGGCTGCCTGTGGTGGCCCATGCGGGGGAGGAGGGACCGGCCGACTATATCTGGCAGGCGATTCGGGAGCTGGCGGTGCGCCGTATCGATCACGGGGTGCGCTGCGCCGAGGATCCCGAGCTGGTGCGCTTCCTGGCCGACACCCGGCTGCCGCTCACCGTCTGCCCCCTCTCCAACGTGCGGCTCAGGGTGTTCGGCACCATGGCGGATCACAATGTGCTGACCCTGCTGGAGCAGGGGCTCTGCGTCACCATCAACTCCGACGATCCCGCCTATTTTGGCGGCTACATGGGGGCCAATTTCAGGGCCCTGGCCGACGGGCTCGGCGCCACGCGGGAGCAGCTCTGCCGCCTCTCCCTCAATGGGGTGGAGGCGAGCTGGCTGAGCCTGGCCGACAAGGTGAGGCTGACCCAGGAGATCAGGGGCTATGGTGCCTGTCACGGGGTGGCGCTCTACTAGTACCCGGACATTCAACAACAACGCGCCCGCCGATAAGGGCGGGCGCGTGGCACCGAGGCCAGGCTGGTTGCCAGTCTCAGGCAGGCTGCGACGCTGTCTCGGCCTGGTAGACGGGGTAGTCGATGAGCCCCTGCTCGCCGCCGCCAAACAGGGTGGCGGGATCATGGGGGGCAAAGGGATAGCCGTGACGCAGCCGGTTCGGCAAGTCCGGGTTCGCCACGAAGGGGCGACCGAAGCCAATCAGGTCGGCCCAGCCCGCCTGCAGCGCGGCTCTGGCCCGCTCGCCGTCATATTTTCCCGCATAGATGAGGGTGTTGGGGAAGGCGTCCCGCAGCCCCTGCTTGAAGCCCTCCGCCATCAGGGGGGCATCGTCCCAGTCCGCCTCGGCGATATGCAGGTAGACAATGCCTATTTCCCCCAGCAGCTTCGCGGCAGCCAGGTAGGTCTCCTGCGGGTTCGCATCCACTGTGCCGTTGAGGGTGGTGAGTGGCGCGAGGCGCACCCCAACCCGATCGGCCCCGATCTCGTCACTGACCGCTTGTGTCACCTCTTTCAGGAAGCGCAGCCGGTTCTCCAGGGATCCGCCGTAGTTGTCGGTGCGGGCGTTGGACTCGGAGTCGAGGAACTGGTTGATGAGGTAGCCGTTGGCGGCGTGCAGCTCGATGCCGTCAAAGCCGGCCTCCATGGCATTGCGGGCGGCCTGGCGGAACTGACCCACCACGGCGTCGATGTCGGCCTGGGTCATGGCGCGGGGAGTGACCGTCTCCACAAAGCCGGGAGTATCGCTGCCGTTGTCGACAAACACTTTCACCCCTTCGGCCTTGATGGCGGACGAGGAGATGGGCTGGGCGCCGCCGATGTTGTCCGGGTGGGTGACCCGGCCCACGTGCCAGAGCTGGGCAAACATGATGCCCTCCCTGGCGTGCACCGCATCGGTCACCTGCTTCCAGCCGGCCACCTGCTCGGCGCTGTGGATCCCCGGGGTCCAGGCATAGCCCTTGCCCAGGGGATCTATCTGGGTGCCCTCGCCGATGATGAGACCGGCGCCCGCGCGCTGGGCGTAGTAGGTGGCCATCATGGCGTTGGCCACGTCACCGGGCTGGCTGGCGCGGGAGCGGGTCATGGGCGGCATGACGATGCGGTTGGAGAGGTGCAACTGGCCGAGGCGAAGGGGGCAGAACAGGGGATCGTGGTGCATGGTGAATTCCTCGTGTTGAGATGGAGGAGACTCTAGAGGGGATTGTCATTGTGAAAAAGAGGGGTAATTGCAGAAGAGAATTGCCATTGGCACAGCAATGGGCCTGAGGCCATGAAAAAGAGGGCCTGTTGGCCCTCTTTTGATGTCGTGGCAGATCAGGCGGCGCTGGCGCCTATCGGGGTGACCCGCACCCGCTCTATCCGGCGCTCGCTCACCGCCAGCACCTCGAAACAGAGCTGGCCCAGACGCAGTTGCTGGCCGTTGGTGGGCAGGCTGCCGAAGTGGGAGAGCAGCATGCCCGCCAGCGTCACATACTCATCGCTCTCGCTCACCAGGCCGTCATGGCCCAGGGTCTGCTCTATCTGGTGGATGTTGGTACTGCCGTTGATGAGCCAGCTCTCCCCCTCCTGGACGATGTCCGGGGTCTCATCCTCGTCCGGCAGCTCGCCGACGATGGCCTCCAGCAGATCGTGGTTGGTGACCAGCCCCTGGATGATGCCGAACTCGTCCGCCACCAGAATGAGGCTGCCCCTGGCCTGGCGCAGCTCCGCCAGCAGCCGGATCACGTTGATGGTCTGGGGCACTATGATGGGGTCATTCTGCCTGGCGAGCTCGACCAGGGACTGCCCCTCGTTGAGGGCAAACAGCAGATCCCGCGCCTTCACCACCCCGATGATCTCGTCCAGCTCCCCGTCGCAGACCGGGAACAGGCTGTGGGGGGCCCGCTGCAGCAGGGTCCGGATCTCGTCCGGGGAGTCATTGACGTCGATCCACTCCATCTCGGCACGGGGGGTCATGATGGTGCGGATGGATCGCTCGGCGAGCGACAGCACCCCGGTCACCATGTAGCGCTCTTCTTCTCCGAAGCTGATGGGGCGGGGGGCCTCCATCTCCTCTTCCTCATCCTGCTGTAGGTGCTGGTTGGCCCGGCTGCCCCCCATCAGTTTGAAGATGGCGGCCGTGGTGCGCTCGCGCAGGGGCTGCCTGGATTCGTGGCGCTGGGCACTGCGCTGGGCGAGCTGGTTGAAGAACTCGATGAGCACAGAGAAGCCGATGGCCGCATAGAGATAGCCCTTGGGAATGTGGAAGCCGAAGCCCTCCGCCACCAGGCTGAAGCCTATCATCAGCAGGAAGCTCAGGCAGAGCACCACCACGGTGGGATGGGCGTTGACGAAGCGGGTCAGGGGCTTGGAGGCGATCACCATCACCACCATGGCGATGGTCACGGCCGCCATCATGACGCCCAGGTGTTCCACCATGCCGACCGCTGTGATGATGGAGTCCAGGGAGAAGACGGCATCCAGCACCAGGATCTGGGCGATCACCACCCCGAATCCGGCATAGACACCGGCCGGGCCCTGCTCCTCCGGCTTGGCCTCCAGTCGCTCATGCAGCTCTGAGGTGGCCTTGAACAGCAGGAAGAGGCCGCCCCCCATCAGGATGAGATCCCGCCCCGAGAAGGGGTGATCCCAGATGTGCAGTATGGGGGTGGTCAGAGTGACCAGCCAGGACATCACGCTCAGCAGGGCGAGGCGCATGATCAGGGCCAGTGAGAGGCCGATGAGCCGGGCCTTGTCCCGCTGGGCGGGAGGAAGCTTCTTCACCAGGATGGCGATGAAGACCAGGTTGTCGATCCCGAGCACTATCTCGAGGATGATCAGGGTGAACAGACCGACCCAGATAGACGGGTCCAGCAAGAATTCCATTAGGATGACCTCAATAAAAACAGACGCAGTGGATGTCGCTCACGGCAAGGGGCCGTGACAGGGCAAGGCTGTTTTCAGAGGCGTTGGTTGAGCAGGTACAGATAGGTTTTGATGGGGAAAAACGAAGGGCTACTTCGGGGATTATCCATGATGGGCAATAAAACCTCGGGTCAAAAGTGAGCCCTGATGATAACGGCTATCACCGATTTGGCAAGCGCCGGGCACACATAGAGATGAGCGACTACCGGGCACGGGGTGCCTGCGCTGCCGGGGCGGCCCATGGAAAGCCGCTCGCCATATGGAGGAAAAAGGCACAAGACGCAGGGGCTGTCTATATCCGCGACTGGACAATGTGTAACAACCTATTTCAGGCGCCTATTATTTGGTGCTTGTTTTAATAAATGTCAGCTCATTTGGTTATATAAGAAAGCGGTCGGCCCCGCGGCTGTTTATGGTGTCGATGACAGGGGGGGTATTTGAAGGGAGGCTGACGCCTCAATATAAAACCTCGAAGATGAAGAGAGGCGTGTTGGCGCTTCAATATAAGGCGTTGAACATGAAGACAGGGAGGCATTGCCTCCCTGTCGGTCAATCCCCTCATGTCATGGGGATCTGGTGTCGAGCGTAATTGACCCCGTCACTGGCCCGTGTAGGCGGCGCCCTGAACATGGCCCTTCTTGTCACTGAGGCAGGACCAGGGTGCATCGGCACCCGGCACCTTGATGGTGACGCCGACCCCGGCTTCGGAGTCCATGACGTCAGTCACCTGAAGCTGGGCCTGGGGCACGTTCGTCTTCTCTGAGACCGCCTTCAGACAGGCTTTCTCCGCAGGGCTGGCAGGGCTTGCCGAGGCCGCAGGGGCTACTGACGTGGCTGCCGGGTGGCAGACGCCCGAGCCTTGCTTGCTGTTGTAGGAGACATCGTACTGGCCCCCGGTGTTGCTGATGGAGAGGGTGACTCCCGCGCCCTTGGCCTCATAGAAGTCATCGCTGAACTTCTTGAGCTTGGCCTCCTTGCCATTGATATAGACGGGGCCACCCTCATCGCTGTGCATCTGGTTCTGACCCGGGCACTCGTAATTAAGCTGGGGAAGGGCAGCACTGGCCGTGCCCGCCATGGTCAATGCAAATACTGTGATCAACACCTTTTTCATGGGACTTACCTTAACTGTTTAACAAAGTGGAATAAGTGTATTTGTTTTTATTGTCCGGTGGATAACAACATCACTGTATTTCGGCGCGCAGTCGGCCGTTTGTCCTTGGCGAAAACAAATAGCTGGCCGACTTAATTTTAGCAACGAAATTTTCGTAACTTTTTGTGCCGTTGAAAATGGTTATTGATTCAAGGGACTCGGCAAACGGTTTTCCCTGTCAATGGTTTAAAGATTAAAAAAAGCAGAGAAATTTCGGGCAGGAGAGGGGCGGCGAGAGTGACAGCAAGAGTGACGCAGGATGAGGTGGCAGGCGGGTTGCCGGGGCCTTGCCTGGGGCCCTTGTCACGCGGGGCGATGGGGCCCCGCGTTGCATCAGGATGGCAAGCGCCGGATCAGAGCCAGCGTTTCTCGCGGGTGAAGCAGACCGAGAGCCAGGCATCCCCCAGGGTGTCGCCGAGGCGGGACCAGAGCTCCTGGCGCAGGGCATCCTGGCGCTCTATGGGCCACTCCTGATCCGGGGCCACCAGTATGTTCAATTCCAGATCGAAGCGGCGGCCGCTCTTGGCCAGATGGCTGTAGCACTCGATGCCATGGCGCAGGCGAAGGGCCTCGATTTCGCTGGCCACCAGTTGGGAGACATCCCCCTTGGGGGCGATTTTCAATACTTCCCGCAGGTTGCGGCCGAGCACCTTGATGGGGATCAGGGTGGCGCACAGGGCGAGCAGGGTGACCAGTACCGGGTCTATGTAGCGGTTGTACTGGCCGTAGCCGAGGGCGTCGAGGCCGATGGCGACCACGAAGCCGATGAGCAGGGTGGCGCTGAGCAGGGTGTCGACCAGCCACTCCTTGGAGTCGACCCGCACCAGTTCGGAGTCGATCCGCTCGGCGACGCCCGCCTCGATCCGGTAGATGATGGCGCAGAAGAAGGTGCAGACTGCGGCGTAGATGAGGGCGTGACCAAGGTCTATCTCCCGTCCCCCTTCGAGCAGGGAGGTGATGCCGCTATGGAGGGCGCCGAGGCAGAGCAGCAGTATGATGGTGCCGTTGATGACGTTGGTGATGGGCTCGAAGTGGGCGTAGCCATACTGGAAGCGCGCATCCGAGGGGCGGGTAACGAGATAGGCGGTGATGAGTCCGAGGCCCGTCATGCCCATGCTGAACAGGGTGAAGATGCCATCGAGCATGATGGCGTTGGAACCGACGAAGAGACCGTAGCCGATCCCGAAGATGGCGAAGCTGATGCAGCCGAACAGCGACAGGGTCAGGGCCTGCTTCTCGGTGCGAACCAGCGTACTGATAACATGGCTGTAATGAGCCATAAAAGTCCTCCTTTCAAATGGTGAAGATTGAACGCGCAAGCGGTTTTCTAGCTGATATACTGCCCGCTCACATGTGAGCGGACTGGTTCGGGCGCCCGCAAAGAGGCAGCCCCGAACGGTCGTTGTCGCCGGAATGCCGGCATCAAGCAAAGGATGGGAACAAGGATTCATGATCCCGAGACTCGATTACCAGGATAGTTTGTCACCTACAACCCTGCAGTTTCTTGAGTTGCTGGCGCGATCAGCATTTCGTGGTGATATCGAAAAGTGTTATGCAAGCCGGTTGGCGATGGCGACGGATAACAGCGTCTATCAGGTAGTACCTCAGGCGGTTCTCTATCCGCGCAGCGCGGACGATATTGCGGTAATGCTCAAGTTGGCTCAGGGGCCGGAGTACGCCACCTTGAGTTTCTTCCCTCGCGGCGGCGGCACCGGCACCAATGGCCAGTCCCTGGGCGGCGGCATTATCGTCGATCTCTCGCGCCATATGAACCAGATCCTGGAAATTAATCTGGAAGAGGGCTGGGTGCGTGCCCAGGCCGGGGTGGTGAAGGATCAGCTCAACGCTTACCTCAAACCTCACGGCTACTTCTTCTCGCCGGATCTCTCTACCTCCAACCGCGCCACCTTAGGCGGCATGGTCAACACAGATGCCTCGGGGCAGGGGTCTCTGGTGTACGGCAAGACCTCGGATCACGTGCTCGGCCTCAAGGCCGTGCTGGAGAACGGCGACATCATGGCGACCGAGCCGGTGAACGGCCGGCGGCTGGCAGACAAGCTGGCGCTGGAGAGCCGGGAGGGGGAGATCTACCGCACCCTCTATCGCATCGGCAAGGAGAGGCGCGCCGACATCGAAGCCACTTTCCCCAAACTCAACCGCTTTCTGACCGGGTACGATCTCAAGCACCTTTATCAGCCAGAGAGCGACACCCTGGACGTGAGCCGGGTGCTGTGCGGCTCGGAAGGCTCCTTGGGCTTCATCACCGAGGCTCGCCTCAACATCACCCCCATTCCGCGCTACCGCACCCTGGTCAACGTCAAGTACGACAGCTTCCCGTCTGCCCTGCGCAATGCCCCCTTTATGGTGCAGGCCCATGCCCTGTCGGTGGAGACCGTGGACTCCCGAGTGCTGGGGCTGGCCCGCGCCGACATCATCTGGCACTCGGTGAAGGATCTCATCCAGGATGTGCCCGGCAAGGACCTGCAGGGGCTCAACATCGTCGAGTTTGCGGACACCGACGAAGCCGAGCACGAGACCAAGGTGGCCGAGCTGTGCCGGCGCATCGACGGCCTGCTGGCCAGGGGGGAGGCGGGGATCATCGGCTATCAGGTGTGCGACCACCTGCCGAGCATCGAGACCATCTACGGCATGCGCAAGAAGTCGGTGGGGCTGCTCGGCAACGCCGAGGGGCGCAAGAAGCCGGTGGCCTTTACCGAAGACACCGCCGTGCCGCCTGAGTCACTCGCGGACTTTATCATGGAGTTTCGTGCCCTGCTGGACGGCCACGGCCTCGACTACGGCATGTTCGGTCACGTGGATGCCGGGGTGCTGCACGTGCGCCCGGCGCTGGATTTGTGCGACCCCGAGCAGGAGGTGCTGCTGCGGCGCATCTCGGATCAGGTGGTGGCCCTCACCGCCAAATATGGCGGTCTGATGTGGGGGGAGCACGGCAAGGGCTTTCGCTCCGAATACAGCCCCGCCTTCTTCGGCGAGCTGTGGGAAGAGCTGCAGCGGGTCAAGGGGGCCTTCGATCCGGCCAACCGCATCAACCCGGGCAAGATCTGCATCCCTTATGGCAGCGGCGCCGAACTGGTGTCGGTGGACGGGCCCAAGCGCGGCAAGTTTGACCGCCAGATCCCCATTGCGGTGCGCGAAAGCTACACCCGCGCCATGGATTGCAACGGCAACGGCCTCTGCTTCACCTTCGAGACCGACTCCCCCATGTGTCCCTCGGTCAAGATAAGCCGCGATCGCCGCCACTCCCCCAAGGGGCGGGCCGGGCTGATGCGCGAGTGGCTGCGCCAGCTGGCGGAGCAGGGCTTCGATCCCCTGGCCGAAGAAGTTGCGCTGCAAAGCGGCGGTCTGCGCTTCAAGGCCATCGTCGACAAGTTTCGCAACACCCTGGCCCGTGCCCGCGGCCAGTACGACTTCTCCCACGAGGTGATGGAGGCGATGGAGGGGTGCCTGGCCTGCAAGGCGTGCACCAGCCAGTGCCCCATCAAGGTGGACGTGCCGAGTTTCCGCGCCCGCTTCATGCAGCTCTACCACAGCCGCTATCTGCGCGGCCCCAAGGATTACTTCGTCGGCACCGTCGAAGCTTACGCGCCCCTGCTTGCCAAGGCCCCCAAGCTGGTCAACTTCTTCCTGGAGAAAGAGTGGGCCCAGAAGGCGACCGAGAAGAGCATCGGCATGGTGGATGTGCCGCTTCTGAGCGTGCCCACCCTGGCCGAGGAGCTGCGCGATCACAAGGCCCGCTATTTCGATCTGCCGGGCCTCGAGGCCATGAGCCCCGAGCAGCGCCAAAAAGTGGTGCTCATCGTGCAGGATCCCTTCACCAGCTATTACGACGCCCCCGTGGTGCGGGACCTGGTGAGGCTCGCCAGCAAGCTGGGCTATCAGCCTTACCTGTTGCCGTTCAAGCCCAACGGCAAGCCCCAGCACGTGAAGGGCTTCCTGCGCGCCTTCGCCCGCACCGCCGCGAGCGGCGCCCAGTTCCTCAACAAGATGGCGGCGCTGGGCATCCCCATGGTGGGAGTAGATCCCTCCCTGGTGCTCTGCTATCGCGACGAGTACGTGAAGGCGCTCGGCCCCGCCCGCGGCGACTTCCAGGTGCTGCTGCCCCAGGAGTGGCTGCTCTCTCTTCCGGCCCCGCAAGTCAGGGCCGCAGCGAAAGAGCCGGGAGAGGCCGAGCCCTGGTATCTGTTTGCCCACTGCACCGAGAAGACCGCAAAGCCCTCGACCCACGGCGACTGGGGTACCCTGTTTGGCCGCTTCGGCGCCAAGTTGCAGCCGGTGTCTGTGGGTTGCTGCGGCATGGCGGGCACCTATGGCCACGACGCCAAGCAGGTGGACAACTCCAAGGGGATCTACTCCTTAAGCTGGGCTGAGCCCCTCGCACGCCTACCCAAGGATCGCTGTCTGGCCACCGGCTATTCGTGCCGCAGCCAGGTCAAGCGGATGGAGGGGGAGAAACTCAAGCATCCGCTGCAGGCGCTGCTGGAACTGCTCTGATGCTGCGCTTCCCCAAACGGTTTCGGGTGCCACAAGCCTATCGGCACCCGAGCTTTCTGCTGCTGCCTGCCAGCCCGAGCCAGGCCGTGGTGGAGTTCGTCGCCATGCTGCGCGAGCGGGAGCAGCTCCATCAGCTGTTTCGCCCCGATGACGTCTGGCCCTCGGCCCAGTTCAGCCTGAGCCAGCACGAGGCCGATCTGGAGTGGCAGCGCTCGGAGTTTCTCGCCAAGCGTTCCTTCGCCTATGGCCTCTGGAGCCCGGCGCGGGAGCCCGAATTCTGGGGCGGGGTCTATCTCTACCCCTCGGTGCTGCCTGAGGTGGAGGTGGAGCTCTTCTTCTGGAAGGTGGCTGAGGCCCCTCTCGATGACGCCGTGCTGGAGGCCGAGCTGCGCGCCTGGCTGGGCAAGGTGTGGCACTGGCATCACCCGCGCCTGCCGGGGCGTGAGCTGCCCTGGGCCGAATGGCCCGGGGTGACCTACCCCTGGTGACGCAAGGTACTTGTCAAGATGCCCCGGTTCGGGGCATCTTTTTTCTTCGTCTTTTTTGCTGGCACTGATCGTGCCCAACTCATTGATCACATAAGGAGTCTGCTCGCCATGAGTCAAGAGAACGCCCCCATCTGGCGCAAGCCCATGAGCCTTGAAGGGCTCAACGCCAGCTCCCGCAACACCCTGATGGCCCACCTTGGCATCCTCTATACCGCCTTTGGGCCCGACTGGCTCGAGGCCAGCATGCCGGTGGATCACCGCACCCATCAGCCGCTCGGCATGCTGCACGGCGGCGCCTCCGTGGTGCTGGCGGAGACGCTGGGGTCGCTGGCGGCCAACATGGCGGTGGGGGCGGAGAGCTACTGCGTGGGACTGGAGGTCAATGCCAACCACCTGCGCGCCAAACGGGAAGGGGTGGTGACGGGGCGTTGCTCGCCACTGCATCTGGGGACCACGACCCAGGTGTGGCAGATTGAAATTCGGGACGAACGTGAGCGTTTATTGTGCACCAGCAGACTGACCATGGCGGTGCTCAAACACAAGCGGGACAAGGACTCCGGCGAGGAGTGATCTGCAATAACGCACCATGGGTGCAAAATAAGCAAGCCATAGTCGCGAGATCCCTCTATAATTGCCAACGTCTTGAGAGGCTTATCACATTTTTCAAGACAGCAGAACAAAGTGGCGCTATAATCGCCGCCTTTTTGCTATTCCGCGGTGTTAGCCGCCTGCCTTAATCTGGAAGAATCTATGTCTGATACCGAACAACTGCCCCTTTTTAGTGAGCTTGGACTGGCCGCGCCTGTATTGAAAGCGCTGCAGGACGTGGGCTATGAGCGCCCGTCACCGATCCAGGCCGCAGCAATTCCCCACCTGATGGCGGGACACGATCTGCTGGGGCAGGCGCAAACCGGTACAGGGAAGACCGCTGCTTTTGCCTTGCCTCTGTTGTCTCGTCTGGAAGCTGGTAACCGTAACACTCAGATTTTGGTGCTGGCACCGACCCGTGAGCTGGCGCTGCAAGTTGCCGAGGCGTGCCAACGTTACGCCAAGCACATGCCTGACTTCCATGTCCTGCCCATCTACGGTGGCTCCTCTTACGAAACCCAGACCCGCGCCCTGCGCCGTGGTGCCCAGGTGGTCGTCGGTACCCCTGGTCGCGTGATGGATCTGATCCGTCGCAAGAACCTGGACCTCTCCGGCCTGAAAGCCCTGGTACTGGACGAAGCCGATGAAATGCTGCGTATGGGCTTCATCGACGACGTGGACTGGATCATGGAACAGTGCCCGGCCACCCGTCAGGTTGCCCTGTTCTCTGCCACCATGCCGGACCAGATCCGTCGTGTTGCCCAGAAGCACCTGAAGCAGCCCAAAGAGATCAAGATCATCACCAAGACGTCCACTGCACCGACCATCCGCCAGCGCTACTGGCAGGTAACCGGTCTGCACAAGCTGGACGCCATGACCCGTCTGCTGGAAGTTGAACCGTACGAAGCCGTACTGGTCTTCGTGCGCACCAAGAACGCCGCCGAAGAGCTGGCCAGCAAGCTGGCCGCCCGTGGTCACGCCTGTGAAGCGCTGCACGGTGACATCCCGCAGAAGCTGCGTGAGCGTACCGTCGACAAGCTGCGTCAAGGCCAGCTGGACATCCTGATCGCCACCGACGTGGTCGCCCGTGGTCTGGACGTCGAGCGTATCACCCACGTGGTGAACTACGACATTCCTTACGACACCGAATCCTACGTTCACCGTATCGGCCGTACCGGCCGTGCCGGTCGCAAGGGTGAGGCCATCCTGTTCGTGGCTCCCCGCGAGCGCCGCATGCTGCGCGCCATCGAGCACGCCACTCGTCAGGCCATCGAGCCGATGAAGATGCCGAGCACCGAGGACATCAACCAGCACCGCATGACCAAGTTCAAGGAGCGCATCCGGGAAACCATGATGGGCGAAGAGCTTGAGATCTACGTGAACCTGGTGAACGAGCTGATCGAAGAAGATTCTGCCGATCCGCTGGAGCTGGCTGCCGCCCTGGCCAAGCTGGTACAGGGTGACCAACCGCTGCTGCTGGATGACTCCATCCCTGAACCGGCAAGCGATCGTGCTGGCCGTGAGTTCGAGCGCCGTGACTTCGGCGATCGCGCTCCCCGTGATTTCGGTGACCGTGGCGATCGTCCTGCCCGTCGCATGCCGTCTCTGGAGCCGCGTCCGCTGAAAGACAATCCTGACGTGGAGATGGAGCGCTACCGCGTAGACGTGGGTGCCCATCACGGTGTCAAGCCGGGCCAGATCGTGGGCGCCATCGCCAACGAAGCGAACATCGAGAGCCGTTTCATCGGCAACATCGACATCGCCGATGACTTCTCCACCGTCGATCTGCCGAAAGGCATGACAGCCGACGTGCTGGAAGTGATCAAGAAGGCCCGTGTCTGCCAGCGTCCGCTGCAGATCACCCGCTACACTGAGGTGCCGGCCGGCAGCAACACTGCCCCCCGTCCGCCCCGCAGCGATCGTCCCTTCAACAAGGATCGCCGCCCCAGCGGTGACCGTCCGTTCAACAAGAGCGGGGAGCGCCGTGAAGGTGGCTTCAACAAGGATCGCAAGTTCGGTGGCAACAAGCGCCGCGACAGCTAAGTCCAGATCTGATTGATGAAAGGCCGCTCCATGAGCGGCCTTTTTTGTGCGCGTGATTTGGGGTCGGGCACAACGGCCTATTCCCGGTAGCTGTTCGCTGGCGTCACAGAAGAAGAGATGAGAGCCAAAAGAGAATTTACATTCGGCTGTGCAGTTGCGGCATGGAGATCGTCGATGTCATTATTCTGGAGGCGATTGGGGTCTGATGTCAGATCCTCTGACAGGCCACGGATGGCTGCGACTTTGGTCTGAATCTCTGCTCTGCGGTTTGCATATGAGTCGGTAGAGTGAGATTAATGAAGTGAACAAGATGACATGGAGGTTGCATCATGGGCGGATGACTTGGCTGTGTGTTGCTGGTATCCGGGTGTTTCGTCTCGGGTATGGCGCTGGCAGAGGACTCCTTCCTCAAGATCAGAGGGGAGGGGTGTTGTGGTGGCAAGGGGGAGGTGGTGTTGACTCGGGCCGACTTCGAGGCACTACCGCAGACCGAAGTCAGGACCCAGACCCCCTGGACCAAGGGGGTCCATGTCTATCGGGGTGTGCTGCTGCGAGATCTGGCCAAGGTCTACGGCCTCAAGAGCCGGGAGGTCAAGGCGGTCGCCATCAATGATTACTGGGCGGCGGTGCCGCTGGAAGATGCAGATAAATACCCTGTTCTGCTGGCTGAGAAGCAGGATGGCAAGGCGTTGACCCTGCGCAACAAGGGGCCGGTCTGGATCATCTACCCCCTCTCTGACCACCCCGAACTCAACAAGGAGCTCTATCACAGCCGCATGGTGTGGCAGTTGACAGCACTCGAGAGCCAGTAAGATGCTGCGCGGCAAGTTTTTTAGCCTGATCCTGATGGTGACCACCTTCCTGGGGGTCGCCATCTGGTCAGTCTGGAACTATGACCGCGCCTTCAATGCGGTGACGCGTTATACCCAGCTCTCCGCTTGGGCGCTAGCTCAGCTGGAGCTGGAAATACACGGCTTCGACGAGGCATTGCTGCTCTATCGCGCCGGCGCCGTCAGCCAGCAAGAGATGAACAAGCGATTTGATATCGCCTGGAACCGACTCGACGTCTTCCTTCATGGGGAGGAGGCCAGATCCGTCAGGGAACGCTTTGGGGCGGACGAGGCGGTTGGCAAGATCCTCTCCCTCTTCGAGTCGTATGAGCAGGAGGTGGTGAACGCCAGTCCTGACTCGCCCAGGCTCAGGGAATTCACGGCGGCACTGCGGGAAGGCATGCTCGCAGTACGGGACGTGATGGTGAAGAATTTCACCGGCCCTTCCGCCATTGCCCAGCGGGAGCTGCTCAACGAGTCGAGAACCCAGAACTTCTTCATTCTGGCCTTCTTGATGCTGGCGACCATGGTGATGTTGCAGGTGCTGTTTCGAGAGGTACGTCATCAGCACTTTCTGGCATGGAATGATGTCCTGACTCGTTTGCCGAATCGGGCAGCCCTGATCAAGCACCTCAAGCAGCGGACCGAGCAGCAGGGGCGGCGAAGCAGCATCACGGTCTGTCTCATCGATCTGGGGCATTTCAGGGAGGTCAACGACAGCCTGGGCTACGAGGTGGGGGACACCCTGCTCAAGCAACTTGCTGAGCAGATCCGCGCGGTGTCGGCCCCGGGGGTGTTTGTGTCCCGCACCGGCAGTGACGAGTTTACCATCATCATCTCGGGCGCTATGCCTACCTATCTGCGTTTCCCGTTTCTGGAGCAACTGCGCTGTAAGCTGGCCGAGCTGGTGTTTGCGACCGATCCGGCCCATCGGGTACGTGTCTTCATGGGGATAAGCCAGTATGTCAGGCCGACCCATACGCCGGAGGAGATGCTGCTGTTTGCCGACATTGCCCTCGACAGCGCCAAGCGCAAGCGGCTGAATCACTACGTGGTCTTCTCCAGCAGCATGTATCAGCACTACCAGCGTAAACGTCGGCTGTCGACCGAGTTGCGTAGGTTGATCCTGTCTCCGGAATCGCCTCAACTTGCTCTCTACTACCAGCCCATTGTCCGTGGCCAGAGCACGGTGCGGCTCGGCGCCGAGGCGCTGATCCGCTGGCATCATCCGGAATACGGGTTTATCCCGCCACTGGACATCATCTCGCTGGCGGAGGAGAACGGGCTGGGGACTGCGCTGGGGGGATGGATCATCCGGCGGCTGCAGCATGATCTCGCTACCTTCCAGGGGGAGCTTATCGAGATGCTGGAGGTCTCCATCAACCTCTCCAGCTCCATGTTCCATGTCGGGCTGGCGGCGGATCTGGAAGAGCAAATGGGCGAGGGACCCCTGGGCCTGCACCAGTTGATTGTTGAGTTGACCGAAACCATTGCGCTGGATGACATAGCACTGAGCAAGCAGATCATCGACTCTCTGCGCCAGATAGGGGTGAGGGTGGCTCTCGATGATTTCGGCACTGGCTGGTCCTCCTTCTCCTATTTGCGCGAACTCTATTTCGACAAGCTCAAGATCGACAGATCCTTCATCACCGCCATCGACAGCGATACCCGCCAGGCACTATTCGTCGAAGCCATCACCACGCTTTCCCATCAACTGGGGGTGAGGGTGGTGGCAGAAGGGGTAGAGAGCAACGATGAGCTCAAGGCTGTGCTGAGCATAGGGGTGGATGAAATTCAGGGCTATGTCTACTCAAGGCCACTGCCACTTCAGGATTTCTTGCTGTTCTGCCACCGTTACTTCGCCCATGGCGCCATCCTGCAGGAGGTGGCGTTGGGTTGACCCTCACTCATCGTTAGACGGCCTGGCACTGAAAGGAATGGCGTTGGTGGCCTCCTGAGACGAGTGCCAGAGACAATAAAGGCGACCCTGGGGTCGCCTTTCGTCTGCCTGCGTGGCGCCGTGTCAGAGCACCATGGCGGCTATCCAGCCGAAGATAATGAGCGGGATGTTGTAGTGAATGAAGGTGGGCACCACGCTGTCCCAGATGTGGTCGTGCTGACCATCGGCGTTGAGGCCAGAGGTGGGGCCCAGGGTCGAGTCGGAGGCGGGGGAGCCCGCATCCCCCAGCGCACCCGCAGTCCCCACCAGGGCGATGGTCGCCATGGGGGAGAAGCCGAGGTGGATGCACAGGGGCACATAGATGGTGGCGATGATGGGCACGGTGGAGAAGGAGGAGCCTATCCCCATGGTGATGAGCAGGCCCACCAGCAGCATCAGGAAGGCGGCCAGCCCCTTGTGACCCGCCATCATGCCGGAGACGGACTGCACCAGGCTCTCCACCCCGTGGGTCTCCTTCATCACGGCGGCGAAGCCGGCGGCGGAGATCATGATGAAGCCGATGAGGGACATCATGCGCACGCCCTGGGTGAAGGCGTCCTGGCTCTCGCGAAACTTGATGACGCCACCACAGGTGAAGATGATGAAACCGGCGAGGGCCCCCAGCACTATGCTGTTGGTCATCAGTTGCAGCCCCAGGGCCACGGCGATGGCCAGCAGGGCGACCCAGATGTGGCTGAGGTTCAGTTCGACGGTTTCCGGCTCGGCGGCCAGGATCTTCTCCAGATCATACTGGCGCGGCTTGCGATAGCTGAAGAAGACTGCCACCAGCAGCCCGACGAACATGCCGAGTACCGGAATGGCCATCGCCAGCGGCAGCTGGCTGAACTCGACCGCCACCCCGTTGTCGATCAGGTTCTTGGCCAGGATGTTGTTGAGGAAGATGCCACCAAAGCCCACCGGCAGCAGCATGTAGGTCGCGGTCAGGCCGAAGGTGATGACGCAGGCCACCTGGCGGCGATCGATCTGCATCTGGGCCATGACGTGCAACAGCGGCGGGATCAGGATGGGAATGAAGGCGATGTGGACCGGGATCAGGTTCTGGGAGGAGATGGATACCCCCAGTACCGAGGTGAGCAGCAGGCTCTTGACCCAGAGGATGCGCGACGAACTGGCATCCTTGCCGAGCTGGCTGATCACCTTGCGGGCCAGCAGGTCGGTGATCCCGGAGCGGGAGATGGCCACCGCGAAGGCCCCCAGCATGGCGTAGGAGAGGGCGATTTCGGCGCCGCCACCCAGTCCGCCGGTGAAGGTGCTGAGGGTCTGTTCGAGGGAGAGGCCGCCGAGCAGGCCGCCGACGATGGCGCCGATGGCGAGAGAGACCACCACATTGATCCGCAGCAGGCTGAGCACCAGCATCAGCGCCACCGCGATAACAACAGGATTCATTTGATTTCCTTATAGATTGTGTTGCTGTCTGTCGGGGGAAAGTCAGCTAGTTTGCGAAAAACGTGACAAATGTCGAGAAAAAAAACGGCAAAATGGCCTCTTCACGGTATTCCAGCCGAGCTGAATCAGTTCTGTCGGGATGGCGTGCTGAAAACGGTGCTGGATGACCCTGTTTGTGCCGTTCTGGTCAAACCAGCTGCCTGGCAGCGGCTCCGACCTCATGGAAAGAGGCTGCCAAGGCAGCCTCTTTCTCATTCCCCAATGGCACTGCCGGGGTTGTCATCGGCGGGCGCCTCCTCCGGATTGGCCAGGGGCCAACCCCCCAGGCTCTTCCAGCGGTTGACGATATGACAGAACAGCTCTGTGGTGCGCTCGGTGTCATAGAGGGCGGAGTGGGCCTCTTTGTTGTCAAAGGGGATGTTCGCGCTCTGGCAGGCCTTGGCCAGCACCGTCTGCCCCAGGGCCAGGCCCGAGAGGGCCGCGGTGTCGAAGGTGGCGAAGGGGTGGAACGGATTGCGCTTGAGACCGGCCCGCTCGGCGGCGGCCATCACGAAGCCGTGATCGAAGGTGGCGTTGTGGGCCACTATGATGGCCCGGCCGCAGTCGCTCTCCTTCATGCCCTTGCGCACCCCCTTGAAGATCTCGGTGAGCGCTTCCTTCTCGTCCACGGCGCCGCGCAGTGGGTTGAAGGGGTCTATGCCGGTGAACTCCAGGGCGGCCTTCTCCAGATTGGCCCCTTCGAATGGCGCCACATGAAAATGGAAGATCTGATCGGGCATGAGCCAGCCCTGCTCATCCATCTTGAGGGTATAGGCGGCGATCTCCAGCAGGGCATCGGTCTTGGCATTGAATCCGGCGGTTTCAACATCGATGACGACGGGGTAAAAGCCACGAAAACGGCCCTTGAGGGTGTGAACGGCGTCGGTCATGGTATCTCGGTCGGCGTGAAAGGAGGCGGCATTATGGCAAAAAAGCCGGCCCTTGTCCCTCCTGGGCCGCCATGCGCAGGCCAACTGGTTCTATTAAAAGCAGTTGCGCTTATAATTGGCCACTTCAACCATGGAGGGGCGAGGCGATGAAGAAGCTGGGATTGGCGCACAAGATGTTGCTGGTGGTCTGTCTGCCACTGTTGGCCCTGCTGTTTTTTTCCGGTCGATACGTCTATGAGCGTTATCGGGCCGAGCAGGAGATGAGTCAGGCAGAGGCTGCGCTCGGGGTGGTGCGGGAGGCGGCGCAGCTCGCCCATGAGCTGCAAAGGGAGCGTGGCATGTCGGCCGGCTTCCTCGGTTCTGGCGGCAACAAGTTCCGTGATGCCCTGCCTGCCCAGCGCAAGGTGGTCGACACCCTGCTGGTGCGTTTTCATCAGGATCCTGCCTTGCTGGCATTGACAGAGGTGCAGCAGGAGTTGACCGGGCTCACCGCCATGCGTGAGCGGGTTGGTGCCCTGGGGGTCGAGGTGGCGGAGCAGGTCGGCTTTTACACCCGTCTCATCACCCAGTTGCTGGCGGTGGTGGATCAGGTCAGCATTCGTAGTCAGGATGCCACCATAGCGCTGCAGACCAGTGCCTACGCCGCCTTCTTGCAGAGCAAGGAACGCATGGGGCTGGAGCGGGCGACCCTGAGCAATGTGTTCGCGCGAGGCAGCTTCACCCCGGCGCTGTTGCAGCAGTACATCTCCCTCCTCGCCGCCCAGAATACCTATCTCGAGCGTTTCCAGGCGTTAGCCAGCCCCTCGCAACGTCAGCTGCTGGCCGACAGCCTGGCCTCTCCCGTGGTGGCCAAGGTGGCCGACATCGAAAAACTGGCGCTGGAGAAGGCGGCAAGCGGCGGCTTTGGGGTGGATGCCGAAGCCTGGTTTGCCTTGAGTACCGACAAGATAAGCCTGCTCAAGGAGAGCGAGGATCGCCTCTATCAACAGCTGTACGATCGGGTTGAGCAGATGCGGGCCAGGAGTGCCAGCGACTTCTGGTGGGCCGCCCTCGGCGTACTCTTGTGCGTGGCATTGACCAGTGCCGTCTGCTGGCGGGTGGTGCGCGATCTTCATCTGGGCTTCATGGCGCTGCATCAGACCTTCAAGCGGCTGGTGCAGGAGAACGACCTGACGGTGCGGGTCAACTGGCGATCCGGTGATGAACTGGGAGCATTGGCACAGGATCTGAACCGCTTCCTCGAACATCTGGAAGGCTTGTTGCTGGCGGTGCGCCGCTCCTGCGACGTGCTGGCGCGCAGCGCCGCCGCCTCGGCAGAGGTGATAGCACAGGTCAACGTCGGTGTGGCCAAGGGGGTTGGCCAGGTGGATCTGGTCGCCACCGCCGCGACCGAGATGGCCTCGACGGTGGCGGAGATTGCCCGCAACGCCACCCAGACTTCGCAGGCGACCCAGCAGGCCATCGGACGTGCCCATCAGGGTGACAGGGAGGTAGATCAGACCATAGACGCCATCCAGCTAGTGGCGGGCACCCTGGTCGATACCCAGCAACTGGTGGACAACCTGCATCGTGAGACGGAGTCGGTCGGCGAGGCGCTCAGCCTCATCAAGCAGATCTCGGACAGAACCAATCTGCTGGCCCTCAACGCCGCCATCGAGGCGGCCCGCGCTGGCGAGTCCGGTCGCGGTTTTGCCGTGGTAGCGGAGGAGGTGAGGGCGCTGGCCTCGCGCACCCAGCAGGCGGCGGATGACATTGCGGGTATGCTGGCCCGTCTGCGCCAGGGCGCCAGTCAGGCGGTGACGGCCATGCACCTGGGCACCGAGCAGGCGGGGCTGAGTGTGACCGAAGCCAAACGGGCCGGCAGCGAGCTGACCGATATCGTCAAGGAGGTGCGCAAGGTGAACGACATGACCGCCCAGGTGGCGACCGCCACCGAGGAGCAACGTTATGTGACCGACGATATCCAGCACAACGTGCTGACCATTCGGGAGGTCTATGAGGCCCACCGCCTGCACTCGGAGACCCTGCAACAAAACAGTGTCGAGCTGGATCAGCTGGCCCAGGATCTGACGGCCCGCATCGCCAGCTTCAAACTGATGGAGCGCCCCGCTCCCCATTGAGGTTTTGCCCTAAAGCTTGGCTTGCCGCTGCCGATAGTTAATCCGAGATCGTGTGGAGGGCAAGCCGTTGAATGCTTGGGTGTTAGGGTTGATCAGCATATCCGTGAGTATGCAGTTGCAGGCGGGAGTGACCGAGTTCGGTGCCGGTCTGGATCAATCCGTCTGGCGGTTGACCTCGGATACTCAGGTGGAGTGCCGTCTCGAACACCCCATTCCCCGCTGGGGCACGGGCGCCTTCGTCAGCCGGGCCGGTCGCAAGATCAACCTGGACTTCGAGCTGAAGGGGCAGCGGCCGCAGGCCAGGACCCAGACGGTGAGCCTCGGGATCATGCCCCCCAGCTGGCGTCCCGGTGTCTCCGGACGTCAGATAAGCCAGCTGCAGTTCTATCAGCAGTTCGACGGCCTGGTGGCGGGGCAGACCGCCTGGACCATGCTGGACGAGCTGGAGGGGGGGCGCATGCCCACCTTCCAGTACAGAGACTGGTATCGCCAGGACAGACCGGTGCGGGTGTCGCTCTCCTCGGTCAACTTCAGGGTCAAGTACCAGGCCTTCATGGATTGCCTGAGCGGCCTCTTGCCCTACAGCTTCAACGACATCGCCTTCAGCGTGCTCTCCTATGACAAGAACAGCGATCAGCTGTCGCCTGCCTCCAGGCGGCGGCTGGCGCTGATCGGCGACTATGTGAAGGCGGACAAGAGCATAGACGTGGTGGTGATCGACGCCTACAGCGACAGCTACGGTGGGCGTTGGCCCAATCAGAAGCTCTCCGAGAAGCGGGCAGATGCCATCAAGCAGGTGTTTGTGGATCTTGGCATCGAGGAGGGCAAGATCTCGGTGGAGGGGCACGGCGAGAAACAGCACGTGGCCTCTAACGATACGGACGCGGGCCGAGCCAAGAACCGGCGGGTCGTGATCAACATGGGGCGCAACGGCACCATCTAAAGTGAATAACCGTGCACCGCTAGCCTGCTCATCTGGAACTTGGCAGGGGCCGGTTCCACGCTGCAGCGGCTGATTTTCCCGATCATTGAGATAAAAAAATGCCAGTCGGCTGGGCCGACTGGCATTTTTTTCAAGGGTTCGCGACTGGCCTGGCCAGCTTATTTAGCCAAAGAGTCCGGCAGATTCTCGCGGATCTTGCCGAGCATCTCTTTCAGAACGCGCGGGTTGGCAACCACCATGTTGCCGGAGTTCTCGTAGTTGTGACCACCCACGAAGTCGGTGACGATGGCACCGGCTTCCTTGGCCAGCAGCTCACCGGCGGCCGTTTCCCAGGGCTTCAGGCCGATTTCCCAGAAACCGTCGATGCGGCCGGCGGCCACATAGGCCAGATCCAGCGCGGGGCAGCCGGCACGGCGGATATCGGCACACTCGATGAACATGCTCTGGAACATCTTCAGGTACGGCTCGATGTGGTGCTTCTGCTTGAACGGGAAACCGGTGGCCAGTACGGTGCCAGCCATCTCTTTGGCCTTGCCGACACGGATGCGGTAGCCGTTCAGCTGGGCGCCGTTGCCACGGGTGCTGGTAAACAGCTCGTCACGAATGGGATCGTAAACGACGGCTTGTTCGGTCTTGCCCTTGACGCGCAGGGCGATGGAGACGGCAAAGTGCGGAATGCCTTTGACCAGGTTGGTCGTGCCATCCAGTGGGTCGATGATCCATTGGTAATCCGGATTGGTACCGGCAATCTCACCAGACTCTTCAGCCACGATGCTGTGTTCCGGGTAAGACTTCTTGATGGTGTGAATGATGGCCGCTTCGGCTTCACGGTCAACGTTGGTCACGAAGTCGTGGCTGCCTTTTTGGATAGCCTCGATGTTCTCGGGCTGGGAGAAGGCTTTTACTACAACTTGACCGGCGTTGCGCGCAGCGCGCACGGCGATATTCAGCATCGGATGCATAGGTTCACCACTGGATGTTAAAGAACGGGGGATAAAAGGACGCGGTATCTTACCAAGATATTCTGGAATAGCAACCATGGTACCCGCATTCGGTCATGGTGGGATCTGGCAGATCTGACGGCTCCAATAAAGACCTGTTATCGGCTAGTCTTATCGCGACAGCCGGCTAACAGGCTGTGGTGAGCATAGGGACATGAGCCATGAATCTGTCATTAGTCAGTCAAAAACCGTCGGCAGCGACGACATTGGGTGTGCTGGCCGCACTGCGTGCCGCCAGTGGAGAGGGCAATTACTTCACCGAGGTGAGGGTGGCACAACCGGATAGTTGGCAACCGTCGAAGGAGGAGGCGGCCATCTTGCTGCTGGAAGAGGATGATGCGGCATGGCCGGAGCCGGTCTGGCCCGCCAGCGGCGCTGCCCTGGGATTGCCAGTGCTGCCCCTGCTGGTTCACCGACAATATGACAGTCCTCCCCAGGGGCCGGATGTCAGGGACCCGCGCTTTTACTTCGTCTCCAATGGCATAGTGCTGGATGAAACTGAACTCGCGGATCCCGCCTGCAGCCTGGTATTGCAGAGCAAGTTAGAGTCCTATTTCCCGCTCCTCTCCCGCCTCATCCTGCTGCGCCAGCGTCAACCCGTGGTGCTGTGCAGCTAACCGCTCCCCCCTCTATTCGGGCTGTTCAAGCGGCGCAATATTTGTCATAACAGACCGATATTGCGCCGCCTGGCTTTTGCTCCTCATGGGGATGGGAAGCGGCCTGCAGTGTTCCCGATAACAGAGGCAAGATGAAGGTCTATGAGTTGAAACGTGCCCCAACGCCCGCCGGGTCAGGATGTTTCTGGCGGAGAAGGGCATAGTGGGGGGAGGAGTGCAAGCAGCAGGCCCTGGCCTGGTTTGCCAGGCTCGATGCCCGCCTTGCCGAAGTGCCCTATGTGGCAGGAGATCGTTTCACCATCGCCGACATCCTGGCCCTGTGCACCATCGACTTTGGCAAGGTCGTCGCTCTTCGCATCGCCCCGCGCCAGCATCACTTGCAGGCCTGGCATGAGCGGGTGAGTGTCCGTCCCAGCGCCCAGGCCTGATCATTACGTTTGAACGACCAAGGAGTCCAAGATGATAGAGTTGTACACTGCCGCCACGCCCAATGGGTTCAAGGTGTCGATCGCCCTCGAGGAGCTGGGATTGCCTTACAGGGTGATCCCGCTGGATTTCTCGACCATGGAGCAGAAGAAGCCCGAGTTTCTGGCCATCAACCCCAATGGCCGCATTCCGGCCATCGTCGATCGGGATAACGGTGACTTCGCCGTGTTCGAATCCGGCGCCATCCTTATCTATCTGGCGGAAAAAACCGGCAAGCTGCTGCCGCAGGATCCCAAGCGCCGCTCCCAAGCCATCCAGTGGCTGATGTTCCAGATGGGTGGCGTCGGCCCCATGATGGGGCAGGCCAACGTCTTCTACCGCTACTTCCCCGAGAAGATCCCGGCGGCCATAGAGCGCTACCAGAAGGAGGGGCGCCGCCTGTTCGAGGTGCTCGACGGTCACCTGGCGCACCATGAGTACCTGGCCGACGAGTACAGCATCGCCGACATCGCCACCTGGCCCTGGGTGCGGATCCATGACTGGAGCGGCATCTCCATCGAGGGCCTGCCCCATCTGCAGGCCTGGATGGCGCGCATGGAGGCCAAACCCGCCTGCCAGAAGGGCATCACCATTCCGCCCCGCAACGAGAGCCCCGAGGATCAGGTCAAGCGGGCACAGCAGATGGTGACCCGCTAGGATGATGACGATGGCCCGATGACGGGCCATCGCTTTTTATGATTGCCGCCCCATTGCCCGCCTGCTGGGCCGCTCATCTGTTCCCCCTTTCCCGCTGCAAATAAGCCATCTATCAAAAATGAAAAGTCATTCATCTCGATTAATTGTTATGTTATAACGCCAACATTTGGTTGGTAATCATTATCGTTTGGATGGAAAGGATGACAAAAATACACGCCCGTTGGGGATGGTGCGCCCTGGTGTTGATGGCCGGGATGAATGTTGCTCACGGCAAGCCGCTGGCCATGGTGGGGCCCTGGGAGATCCACAGTGTCGACCCTGCCAGCAACGGGGTCTTCTTTACCCGCATGCAGGTGGCAGAGACCCTGGTCGAGGTCGACAGCCAGGGCAATCTGCAGCCCGGGCTCGCGAGCCAGTGGTCTCGCTCCGAGGATGGCCTGCAATGGCGATTCACCTTGCGCCCCGGGGCCCGCTTCCACGATGGCAGCGAGGTGAGCGCCGAGCAGGTCGACTTTGCCCTGCAGCAGGCATGGCGCAAGCCCGGTGTCATGACCAGCGCCCCCATCGCGTCCATCGAGGCCCATGAGGGGGCCCTGCTGGTCACCCTCACGGGCCCCTTCGCCCCCCTGGCCGCCGTGCTGGCTCACCCCAGCACCCAGATCCTGGCGAAGGGGGCCTATGATGCCAAGGGGGAGGTGACCCAGGTCATCGGCTCTGGCCCCTATCGCATCACCCGGTTGCAGCAGCCCCAGCGAGTCGAGACCGAGCGCTTCGATGGCTGGCAGGGCCCCCAGCCTGCCATCTCGCTGGTGAGCTACCTGACGGTGGGCCGCGCCGAGAGCCGCACCCTGATGGCCGAGAGCGGTCAGGCCGACATTGCCTGGGGGCTGGATCCGGTCAGCATCCGCCGCTTGCAGCAGGCGCCCCGGGTCTCCATCGTCTCCGTTACCCTGCCGCGCACCATACAGCTCAAGCTCAATGGGGCCGATCCTCTTCTGAAGGATCCGGCGGTGCGCCGTGCCCTCAGCCTCGCCATCGATCGCCGTGGCATGGCGGCGGCCCTGCTGCGGGATCCCGAGATGGCGGCGACCCAGCTCTTCCCTCCCACCCTGGGGGAGTGGCATCAACCCGGGCTGACCCCGCTCGCCTATGACGTCAAGGCGGCTCAGGCAGCCTTGGCGGCGGCAGGCTGGCTGTTGGGGGCGGATGGCGTGCTGCACAAGGGGGAGGAGCGTTTCGCCCTGACCTTGCGCACCTTCCCGGATCGCCCGGAATTGCCCCTGCTGGCCACGGCACTGCAGGCGCAGTGGAAGGCGGTGGGGGTGGACCTCAAGGTGGCGGTGGGCAACTCGAGCGAGATCCCGGCCGGTCATCAGGATGGCTCGCTCCAGCTCGGCCTCTATGCCCGCAACTATGCCCTGGTGCCGGATCCCCTGGTCACCCTGCTGGGGGATCTGGCCCCCGCCGGTGCCGACTGGGGGGTGATGAACTGGCAATCCCCGACCATGGAGCAAACACTGGCCCGCCTTGGCAAGGAGACCCTGCCCGCAGGGGAGGCCGCGGCACTGCGCCGTGACATCGCCACCACCCTGCAGCAGGAGTTGCCCCTCCTGCCCATCGCCTGGTATCGCCAGAGCGCGGCGGTCAGCCGTGAGCTGAAGGGCTTTGAGCTGGATCCCCAGGAGCGCAGCTACCGTCTGGACAAACTCACATGGAGCACACAATGACAGCGGCGCCCTTCTCTGCCGTCATGGGAATACTGGGCCAGCGGCTGGTGCAGGCGCTGATGGTGGCCCTGCTGGTGGCTGGGCTCTGCTTTCTGATGGTGCAATCCCTGCCCGGGGACATCGCCTTTCGCATCGCCGCGGGCCGCTACGGCTATGACTATGTCACCGCCGAGGCCGCCAACGCGGTGCGAAGCGAGTTGGGGCTGGCCGGCTCGGCCCTCTCCCGCTTCGGTGACTGGCTGGGCGCCCTGCTGCAGGGGGATCTTGGCAGCTCCCTGGTGACGGGCGCACCTGTGGCCAGCGAGGTGGGCCACCACCTGGGGGCCACCCTGTCCCTGGCGGTGGCCGCCGTGGCCCTGGCCCTGTTGCTGGCGCTGCCGCTCGGCAGCCTGAGCGCCCTGCGTCCGGGGGGATGGTGCGATCGCCTGACCCTGGGCTGGAGCGTGCTGATGCGCGCGCTGCCTCCCTTTCTGCTCGGCCTGGTGCTCATGGTGCTGCTCTCGGTGGAGCTGGGCTGGGTCAGCGCCGCCGGTCACGGAGAGGGGAGCAACCTGCTGTTGCCCGCCCTCACCCTGGGGCTGGGGCTTTCGGGTGTGCTCTCCCGGGTGGTGCGCGAGAGCGTGCTCACCGTGGTGCAGTCCGGTTATTACCGTTTCGCCCTCACCAAGGGGCTCTCGCCCGCCCGGGTCTTCAGGCGTCACGGCCTGCGCAACACCGGGGTCAGCGTCATCGCCTACACAGGGGTTCAGCTGGTGCTGCTTATCGAAGGGGTCGTGGTGGTCGAGAGCCTGTTCGCCTGGCCCGGCATCGGCCATGCCCTGGTACATGCCATCTTCTGGCGCGACATCCCCATGGTGCAGGGAACCGTGCTGGTGCTGGCGGCGCTCTTCGTGCTGCTCAATACCTTGACGGATCTGCTCTGCCTCGCCATCGATCCCCGCGGTCCCAAGGAGTCCTGATCATGTCTTTCTCTGTCAAGGCGGGAGCAAGCCTGCTCCTGCTGGTGGTGCTGTTCGCGCTGCTGGGCCCCGTGTTCTGGCCCGATCCCGCCGCCCAGGATCTGGTGCAGTTCCTGGCCGATCCCTCCTGGCAGGAGCCGCTCGGGCGGGATCAGATGGGCCGCAGCCTGATGGCGCGGCTTGCGGCGGCGACCCGGCTCTCCCTGCTGCTGGGGATGCTGTGCGTCCTGACGGCGGCCCTGCTGGGGTCGCTGCTGGGCTGGCTCTCAGCCTGGCGCGGCGGCTGGGTCGACGGCCTGCTGCGCAGCCTGGCCGACGGCGTGTTGGCCCTGCCGAGCCTGCTGCTGGTGCTGCTCTTCTCCGCCATGGCCCAGGGGGGCTTCGCCATCCTCTATCTCGGGTTGGCCATGGCCCAGTGGGTGGAGTACTACCGGGTGGTGCGTGCCCGCAGCCGGGCGCTGCTTGCCTCGCCCCAGGTGGAGGCGTCCCGGCTGCTGGGCTTTGGCAACGCCCACATCCTGCGGCGCCACCTCTGGCCCGAGCTGGCTCCCCAGCTGCTGACCATGATGGCCTTTGGCCTCGCGGGGGCCATCCTGACCCTCTCGACCCTGGGCTTCGTCGGGGTGGGCATCCAGCCACCCACCCCTGAGCTCGGCCTGATGATGACGGAGGCGCTGCCTCACTATCAGGAGGCGCCCCGCCTGCTGCTGGCCCCCATACTGGTGATGGGAGTGATGCTGCTGGCCCTGGTGCTGCTCAATCAGAAGGGCACTCTTCATCCTGGATCCCCGCAAGGAGTCACCCCATGACGACCATTCATATCAAGGGCCTGCAGGTGGATGACGGTCGACAGACCCTGCTGCAGGCGCTGGATCTCACCCTGCTCCCCGGCAGCGCCTTGACCCTGATAGGGGAGAGCGGCTCGGGCAAATCCCTGCTGGCCCATGCCCTGATGGGGACCCTGCCTGCCCCCCTGCGCGGCCGGGGTGAGATGGCGATGGGCGGCCTGTGCCACAGCCTGGCGGACCCCCAGGCTGTGCGCGCCCTCTGGGGGCGGGAGCTGGCCATGCTGCCCCAGGAGCCGGTGCTGGCGCTGGACCCCACCATGGGGCTGCTGCCCCAGGTTGAGGAGGGCTGGCTGGCGGGCGGCAAGGAGGCGCGCTCGCGGGCGCGGGACGCCCTCGAGCGGCTCGGGCTTGCCGGGCGGGAGCGCCATTTCCCGCACCAGCTCTCCGGGGGCATGGCCCAACGCGCCGCCTTTGCCGCCGCCACCCTGGGGCAGGCGCGCCTGCTCATCGCCGACGAGCCCACCAAGGGGCTCGACCGCCGGGCCAGTGCCAGGCTGCAGACATTGCTGCAGGGCTATCTGACCGAGGGGCGCCACCTGCTGACCATCACCCATGATCTCTCCCTGGCCCGGGCGCTGGGGGGCTGGGTGCTGGTGGTCAAGGGGGGTGAGATAGTGGAGCAGGGGCCCGCCGAGCAGGTGCTGCAGGCGCCTTCCCATGCCTACACCCGCGCCCTGCTGGCGGCGGAGCCCTCGGCCTGGCCCGAGGCCGTGCATCCTCCGACCGGCGACTGGCTGCTCAGGGGGGAGGGGCTCGCCATGGGTTACGGGGAGCAGACCCTGTTCGAGGGGCTCGACCTGCCACTGGCCCGGGGGGAGCGGCTCGCCATCATGGCGCCGAGCGGTGCGGGCAAGAGCACCCTCGGCAATGTGCTGTTGGGGTTGCAGCGCCCGCTGCGAGGGCGGGTGCTGCGCCAGGGGGACATAACCCCCCACCGCTGGCAGAAGCTCTATCAGGATCCGGTGCAGGCCTTCGCCAGCCGGGTGCGTCTCGCCACCCAGTTTGACGATCTGCTGCGCCTGCACCGGCTGCCCCGCCAGCCCCTCACCGACTATCTGGCGAGGCTCGGCCTCGATGAGAGCCTGCTGAGCCGGCTGCCGAGCCAGGTGTCGGGGGGAGAGCTGCAACGGCTGTCCCTGATCCGGGCCCTGCTGCTGCGCCCGGTGCTGCTGTTTGCCGACGAGCCCAGTTCCCGGCTCGATCCCCTGAGCCAGCAGCAGACCGTCACCTGCCTGCTGGGGGAGCTGGCGGAGATAGGCTGCGCCCTGCTGCTGGTGACCCATGACGAGGCGCTGGCGGGCAAGGTGGCCGGGCGCTGCCTGCGACTGGGGGCGGCGGGCACACCCGAGCATGGGCTGGCGCCCGCCGGGTTGGGGCGGGTGGGCTAAGGGGAACGGGGCGTCTGGGCACAGGCGCCTCGCTCCCGTTCGATGTCAGTTCGACGGGGCCGCAGGCCCCGTCACATTAGAAAAACTTGGGAAAGCAGATTATAAAGATTCGTTCGTTTTTTGTGACATGAATCACTAAGATCACCGCAAGCCAAAGAGCGTCCTGCTCCTGGCGGGTGCGGGTCCTCCGCCTTGCGTTTCACCTTTGATTGACCCTGTTTATTGGATCCCCTCTGCGGTTCTCTGCCAGAGGCGGGCAGCTTTTCGATGATTTTTCGGGACTGAGATATGTATCGGCACAGTTTTTATCCGCTGTTTTTCCTGACCATTCTGATGGTCGCCGTGGGCCAGATGACCCAGACCCTCTATGTGCCCTCCATTCCCATGATGGCGGGGGACTTTCATGTGGCCTCCGGCCAGTTGCAGGCGGTGATGGCCTGCTACCTGATCCCGTACGGCCTCTCCCAGTTCGTCTACGGTCCGCTGTCTGATCGCATCGGCCGTCGCCCCGTGCTGCTCATCGGCATGATGGTGTTTCTGGTGGGCACCCTGACCATTCAGCTGATCCCGCACTTTGCCGCCCTGCTGGCCGGCAGCTTCATCCAGGGACTGGGCACGGGGGCCGGTGGCGCCATGAGCCGGACCGTGATGCGGGATCGCTACAGCGGCGCCGAGCTCAACCGCGCCAACAGCCTGGTGAGCATGGGGGTGATCTTCTCCCCCCTGCTGGCACCCGTGCTGGGGGGCTGGCTGACCGAGCTGTTCAACTGGCGCGCCGGCTACTGGTTCCTGTTCGGCTTCGGCGCCCTGACCACCCTGGCCCTGCTGGCCTGGTTTGGCGAGACCCTGCCAGCGAGCGCCCGTCAGCAGCCACTGCGGGTCGGTGCCGCCTACCGTCACGTGCTCGGCAACCCGCGCTTTCAGGGCAACCTGCTCTGCCTGATGGCGACCTTCGCGGGACTCGCGGTATTCGAAGCGGCTGCCGGGGTGCTGCTCGGCGACGTGCTCAAACTGAGCGCCCGCACGGTGAGCGTGCTGTTCGTGCTGCCGCTGCCCGGCTACCTGTTCGGCGCCTGGCTCTCGGCCCGTCTGAGCTTTCGCCTGAGCCAGGGCAAGCTGATGCGCCTTGGCATCGCCTTCCTGGGACTGGGGGCCCTCATCATTCTGGTGCCTGGGCTGTTCGGGGTGGTGAGTGCGGCCTCCCTGGTCGGGGGCGCGGCTGTCTACTTCATCGGCAGCGGCATCCTCTACCCGACCGCCACCTCCTGCGCCATCGAGCCCTTCCCGGGTCAGGCGGGCACCGCCGGGGCCATCCTGGGGGGCATGCAGAACCTGGGGGCCGGTATCGTCACCCTGCTGGCCGCCAGCTTCCCGATGGAAGGGCAGGTGACCCTGGGGGCCATCATGGTGGTGATGGTGCTGATCGTGGCCCTGAGCTTCCTCTGGCTGCGCCACCATGGCTCCCCCCACGAGCAGATGGCCGTCTGAGGCAGCCAACTCAGGTACAGAGCCCGCCCTCGTCGGCGGGCTTTTTGTTGTCCGGTGCCTAGGGAGGGCCGCTCGCGGCCTTGCGCCATGGCGGGTCAGGAGAGCGGCAGCCAGCGTCCGTCGGCGGCGTGGCTGGCCAGACTGGTCTCGATGAAGCGCATGCCCGCCACCCCGTCCTCCACAGTGGTGAGCGCCAGGCTCTCGGGGGGCGGGGCCTCCCCGGCCGCCAGGGCGTGGATCTGCAAGGCCGCGTCCGTGTAGAGCTGGGCGAAGGCCTCCAGATAACCCTCGGGATGACCGGCGGGTACCCGGCTGGCATGGATCGCCGCCAGGCTTGCCACCCGGCCCCGGGTCAGCCGCTGGCTGGCCCCGCCAATGGGGGTCAGCCAGAGTTCATTCGGTGTCTCCTGGCGGAAGATCAGGCCGGCCTTGTCGCCATAGAGGCGGATCTGCAGCCGGTTCTCCTCGCCGCTGGCGACCTGGCTGGCGTTGAGCGATCCGCGCATCCCCTGGGGGTAGCGCAGCCAGACCTGCAGATGATCGTCCACCCGCCGCCCCGGCACGAAGCTGTGCAGCAGGGCTGCGAGTTCATGTGGCAACTGCCCGGTGATGAAGGCCGCCAGTTGGTAGGCATGGGTGCCGATGTCGCCGAGGCAACCGGCCCGGCCGGCGCGGGTCGGGTCGGCCCGCCAGTCCGCCTGCTTGTTCTGACCCGGGGGGATGGGGTTGGCGAGCCAATCCTGCAGGTATTCGACCTGCACATAGCGCAGCTCCCCCAGCTCGCCGGCGGCGACCAGCTCGCGGGCGTGGCGCACCATGGGGTAGCCGGAGTAGGTGTGGGTCAGGGCAAACAGCCGCCGCCGCTGGCGGGCGAGCCGGGCGAGTTCTTCCCCCTCGGCCAGGGTCAGTGCCAGCGGCTTGTCGCAGATAACGTGGATGCCGGCCTCGAGAAAGGCGCGCGCCACCGGGGCGTGCAGGTGATTGGGGGTGGTGATGGCCACCACCTCTATGCCGTCGGATCTGGCCGCCTCGGCCTGGGCCATCCTGGCGTAATCCTGGTAGGCGCGGGCCGGATCCAGCCCGAGGGCGAGGGCGCTTGAGCGGGCGTTGGCGGGATCGGCGGAGAGGGCGGCGGCGAGCAGCTCATAGTGATCGTCCATGCGGGCCGCCAGTCGATGCACGGCGCCGATGAAGGCCCCCTGGCCGCCGCCGACCATGCCCAGACGCAGTCGTCTCTTCATTTTTTCTCTCCCATCTTGCCGCCCGGATGACCGCTTACGCTGTCGCCGAGGCCTAGCAGGCTTCTGACCGTCTCCCGCGCCAGGCCGCTGCCCGCGAAGTCATCGAAGGGGCGCTCGGCGACCCGGATCAGGTGGCGGCGGATGAAGTCGGCCCCCTCGGCGGCGCCATCCTCCGGGTGCTTGAGGGCGCACTCCCACTCCAGCACGGCCCAGCCAGGGTAGTCGTACTGGGCGAGCTTGCTGAAGATGGCGCCAAAGTCTATCTGGCCATCTCCCAGGGAGCGAAAGCGCCCCGCCCGCCCGAGCCAGGGGGCGTAACCCCCATAGACTCCCTGGCGCCCCGAGGGCCTGAATTCCGCATCCTTCACGTGGAAGGCGCGCACCCGCTCGTGATAGAGGTCGAGGAAGGCGAGGTAATCGAGCTGCTGCAACAGCATGTGGCTGGGGTCGTAGAGCACGTTGACCCGAGGGTGGTCGCCGGTCGCCTCGAGGAAGCGCTCCAGCGTGGCGCCATCGAACAGATCTTCTCCCGGGTGCAGCTCGTAGCAGACGTCCACCCCGGCCTCGCCAAAGGCATCGAGCAGTGGGAGCCAGCGGCGGGCGAGCTCGGCGAAGGCCTCCTCGATGAGCCCGGCGGGCCGCTGGGGCCAGGGGTAGAGATAGGGCCAGGCGAGGGCGCCGGAGAAGGTGACGTGGGCGCTGAGGCCAAGCCTTCGAGAGGCGAGGGCGGCCGCCCTGAGCTGCTCGCCAGCCCACTGGGTGCGGGCGGCAGGCTTGCCGCGCAGCGCCGGGGGGGCGAAGCCGTCGAACAGGGCGTCATAGGCGGGATGGACCGCCAGCAACTGGCCCTGCAGATGGGTGGAGAGCTCTGTGATGACCAGCCCCCGCTCGGCCAGCAGGCCGCTTGTCTCGTCGCAATAGTCCTGGCTGGTCGCTGCCAGGGTCAGATCGAACAGGCGCGGATCCGTCGGCAGCTGCAGGCCGCGAAAGCCGAGGCCGGCGGCCCAGTCCGCCAGGCCGGTGAGGGTATCGAATGGCGGCTTCTCCCCCATGAACTGGGCGAGGAAGATGGCCGGTCCCTTGATGGTCTTCATGGGCACTCCTGAATAAAGGCAGTTAACCCCTCCCAGCCTCCCCCTTCACAAGGGGGAGGAGTAAAAACGCCCTCCCCTGGGAAGGGGAGGGTTGGGGTGGGGCCAAGGCTCCCGCGAAGGGGAGGCCGGGGTTCTCACATATGACAGCCTTAGAACGGGGAGTCGGGGAAGTAGAACTCCTTGGCCGTTTGCGGGGTGATCAGGACAGAGGGGATGATGGTGTTGGCCGGCAGGCGTTCACCCTTGAGGCGGGCCTCTGCGGTGAGCATGATGGCGTCGTACATGAACTTGGGGGAGTAGGAGACGTTGGCCTGGATGCGGGGATCGCTGCCCTCCATCAGGGTCTTGATCGCCCCCTTGGCCCCGGCGCCCCCGAACACCAGCTTGATGTCGGTACGCTTGGCCTGATCGATGGCCTTGAGCACCCCCACCGCCATGTCGTCATCGGCGGCCCAGACGGCGTCGATATGCTTGAAGCGGGTCAGGAAGTCCTGCATCACCTTGAAGGCGTCATCCCGGTTCCAGTTGCCATATTTGGCGTCGAGGATCTTGATCTCCCCGTGCTGCTTCATCACGCCGCTGAAGGCGTCGAAGCGCTCGTTGTCCAGGGTGGTCGGAATGCCGCGCAGGGCGACTATGTCTCCCTTGCCGTTGAGGGTCTTGGCGATGAACTCGGCGGGCAGCTTGCCGAAGGCGGTGTTGTCCCCAGCCACGTAGGCATCCTGGGCGCTGGTGTCCGTCAGCCCCCGATCGACGACGGTGACATAGACCCCCTTCTGCTTGACCTGGGCCACCGGCTTGGTCAGGGAGGCTGACTCGAACGGGAAGATGACCAGCGTATCTATCTTGTTGACCGTCAGTAGATCCTGCAGCTGGTTGGCCTGCTCTGGGGCATTGGCGGCGGTCTTGACGATCACCTTGAGATCGGGATGGGCCTTCTCCAGATCCTCCTTGGCCTTGTTGGCCCACCAGACGATGCCGGCGGTGAAGCTGTGGGTCGCGGTCGGGATGGAGACCCCCAGGGTCATCTTCTCGGCTGCCGAGGCGCTGCCGGCTGCGATCATCAGGGCGCAGGCGCCCAGGGCGTGTAGCATCTTGTTCATCTTGATAGCCTCTTGACTGTTGGGCTTGTGCCCGTTCCTTGTCTCTGGCGAGGGGAGGCCCCGCCACTGGTGTCACTGCCGTTTCTTCGCTTTCGTCTTCCTGTCCACAACAGCCTCAACGCCTGTGTTGCATGAAGGCAACCATGATGATCACTATGCCCTGCACGGCGGCATTGAGGTAAACACTGATGATGCTGGTCAGATTGAGGATATTGCTGATGACCGACAGCAGGATGGCGCCCACCAGGGTGCCGAAGATGCGCCCCTCTCCTCCCCTGAGGGAGGTGCCCCCCACCACCACGGCGGCGATGGCCTCCAGCTCCCACAAGAGCCCTGTGGTGGGCGTGGCTGAGCCCAGGCGCGGCACATAGAGCAGGGTGGCGATGCCGACGCAGAGCCCGAGCAGCGCATAGGTGAGCAGCTTGACCCGATCGACCCGGATGGCGGCGTAGCGCGCCACCTGCTCGTTGGAGCCGATGGCCTGCACATGGCGGCCGAAGGCGGTGCGGTTGAGCAGCAGCCCTCCCGCCAGTGCCACCAGCAGCAGGACCCATACCGGGATGGGCACCCCCAGCAGGCTGCCGTAATAGACGGGGCTGTAGCTATCGCCGAGGGCATCGTCCAGGGTCAGGGCGCCGCCGTCGGCCAGATAGGTCAGCACGGCCCGAAAGATGCCGAGGGTGCCCAGGGTGACGATGAAGGGTTCAATCCTGCCCCGGGTGATCAGCAGGCCGTGACCGGCGCCAAACAGCAGGCCGAGCAGCAGGGCCAGCCCGATGCCGAGCACGACCACCAGCAGGGGGGCATCCACCAGCGCCCCGGCGCCGAGCCGGTTCATGATGAGGATCATGGCCCCGGCGATCAGGGCGGCCATGGCGCCCACCGAGAGATCGATGCCGCCGGACATGATAACGAAGGTCATGCCCACCGCTATGATGCCGATGAAGGCGGTGCGGGTCAGCACGTTGAGCAGGTTGTCCAGGGTGGCGAAGTCGGGGTTGAGCAGGGCGCCGAGCAGGCACAGCAGGATCAGCCCGAGCAGCGGGCCACTCCCCGATAGCAGGGAGAGCAACCGCTCTTTGCGGCTGTCAGTGGGTACCGGTTGCATAGGCGATCAACTCCTCTTCGGTCAGATGGTGGGCGGGCAGCACCGCCTGGAGACGGCCGGCCCGCAGCACGGCGACGCTGTGGCACAGGCCGATCAGCTCGACCAGCTCGCTCGAGATGACGATGACGGCGCGCCCCTCGGCGGCCAGTCGCTGGATCAGGAAATAGATGTCGCGCTTGGCGCCCACATCCACCCCCCGGGTGGGCTCGTCGAGGACGATGACCCTGGGGTCCGGGTGCAGGAACTTGGCGAGGGCCAGCTTTTGCTGATTGCCCCCCGACATCATGCGGGCCCGGGCCGAGTGGGAGCCGGCCTTGATACCGAAGTCATTGATGGCCCGGGTGAGGGCCGCCTGCTCGGCCCCCTTGTCCAGCCAGGGGTGGGCGTAGCGCGCCAGCGTCATCAGGGTGAGGTTCTCGGCCAGCCCGAGCTGCAGGTGCAGCCCCTTGCCCTTGCGATCCTCCGGCAGATAGGTGAGCCCCTGGCGCATGGCGGCGAGGGGACTGTCGATGCGCACGGCCTTGCCCGCCAGCTGGATGCTACCCCCCTTGCGCTCGCGCAAGCCGAGGATGGCCTCGAAGGCCTCGGTGCGACCGGCCCCCACCAGCCCGGCGAAGCCATAGATCTCGCCGCTGCGCACCTCGAAATCGAGGTCGACCACCCAGCCGGGGACGCAGAGTCCGCTCACCGCGAGGGCTATCTCTGCGCCCTCCGGCGGTGGCAGCCTGGGGGGGAACATGTCCGACATCTCGCGTCCCACCATGAGGTTGGCCATCTGCTGGCGAGTGAAGGCCGCCGTCTCCCCCCGGCTGACGAAGCGACCATCGCGCATGACCACCACCTCGTCGGTGATCTGCTTGACCTCGTCCAGCTTGTGGGAGATGTAGATGATGGTGGTGCCCTGGGCCCTGAGCCTGGCGATGAGGGCGAACAGCCGCGCCGTCTCCCCCGGGGTCAGGGTGGCGGTCGGCTCATCCATGATCAGCAGGCGGGCCTGCCGTGACAGCGCCTTGGCGATCTCCACCAGCTGCTTCTCCGCCACGATAAGCTGCCGTACCTTGGTGGAAGGGGCGCGTTGTAGCCCGACCTGCTCCAGATAGTGCTGCGCCCGGGTCGCCATGGTGGGTTCGTCCAGCAGGCCGCCCCTGGTCAGCTCATGGCCGAGGAAGAGGTTCTGGGTCAGGGTCAGGTGCTCGGCCAGGTTGAGTTCTTGATGAATGAGCACGATCCCCGCCTGCTCCGCCTCGCGGGAGGAGTGCCAGCTGCGCGCCTCGCCATCGATTCGGATCACCCCGGCGCTGATGGGCTCGTACCCGGCGAGGATCTTCATCAGGGTGGACTTGCCCGCGCCATTCTCCCCCAGCAGGCCGTAGACCCGCCCCGGCGCCAGGCTGAAGTCGACCCCGTGCAGCACCCGGATGGGGCCGAAGTCCTTGCAGACGCCGCTAAATTCGACACCAAGACTCATCGTCTTCTCCTTTGTCTATCTCGCGCACTCTGCCGACGGGGGCTTGCATCAGGCGCTGGCTCTGCTGACGAGCCGATGGGGGAGCAGGCGCCCGATCAGCGGGGTGTCGGGGGCGTTCAGGCGCTGCAGCAGCAGTTGGGCGGCCTCGGCGCCGAGCTCCTCCATGGGCTGCGCCATGGTGGTGAGCGGTGGATTGAGCTGGGCGGCCATGGGTATGTCATCGAAGCCCATGATGGCGATGTCGTCCGGGATGCGCAGCCCCGCCTCCTGCAAGCGGTGCATCAGGCCGATGGCCAGCGCATCGGCGACGGCGAAGATGGCGGTGGGGCGCTGCGGGCAGTCGAGCAACTGCTGCGCCGCCTCGGCCCCGGCCAGGAAGCCGAGGCTGGTGACCCGGATATTCCACTCATCCGCCAGGGTGAGGCCGGCTTCTGCCAGGGCCTGGCGGACCCCCGCCTCCCGCTGGCGGGCGTAGAGGTAGGCGGGATCCGCGCCTATGAGCGCGATCTGGCGATGGCCCCGACTCAGCAGATAGCGGATCGCCTCCGCCGCCGCCCCCTGGTTATCTATGCCCACGTAGGGAACCGGCATGGCGGGGTCAAACTCGCAGCAGGCGACCCAGGGCAGCGCGTTGATCTCCTGGCTCAGTCCCTGCTGGATGGAGTCGGGATCCAGACAGATGGCGCCGTCGGCTCTGTGGGTGCGCAGCAGCTCGAAGGCCGAGCGCTCCCGGCCCGGATCCGCGCCTGTGTCGCACAGCAGCACGAAGTAGCCGTGCTGGCGGGCCACCCTGTCGATGCCGCGCACTATCTCGATATAGAAGGGGTTGCCGAGGTCGGGCACCATGATGAGCAGCAGCCAGCTTCTGGCGGTGCGCAGGCTGTTGGCCAGCTGATTGACGCGATAGCCGAGCTCGTGGACGGCGCGGTTGACCTTGGCCTGGGTCTTGTCGGTGACCCCCTCCTGATGGTTCAGCACCCTGGAGACGGTGGCGACCGACACTCCGGCCCGCGCCGCGACGGCGGCCATGGAGACGGGATTGACAGGGGCGGGGGCGCGGCTCATTCCAGGTTCCTGTGGTTGAAATGTAATCGATTACATTTTTAGGTGACGCCGGGACAGTTCGCAAGGTTGAAATAACAAAAAAATAACAAATGGCTATTGCATTGATATTGTGGGTATTTTTAATGGCGGTTTTGCTGGGGTGGGGCAGGGCAGGGAGTGCGAATAAAAAAAGCCCGTCATATCAATGACGGGCTCTTGCACTAGGTACCCCGGAGATGCCGTTGCCGGTTTGGGCCCTTGAACCGTGAGTTCAAGGCGGAGTTCTAAACTGGCCGCAGGCTTCTCGGTCGGGCCGAGCATGCGCAATAGTCAGAAGATAGAACTCCTGTTGGGTATGATTATCGGCTCGGGGACTTGAACCGGCTGACGCACACCCCAGGGAATTTTAAAACGGGTCGCGGTTAGGGCTTAAGGCCCTCATCGCTGGAATCACCATATTGTCCGTGCTCGATCAAGGCCGCTTCTATGGTGCGCTGCAGCATCTTGATCCGCTTGTCCATGGTCTCAGAGTATTGGTGGTTCTTCTCTTTTTCAAGGCAGAGCTCATGACAGAAATTGAGCGCGGCCATGATGGCAAGCTGTTCATTGCTGGAGACCTTGGAGCGTTGACGCAGCTCGATAAGCTTGTCACTCAGCTGGTCGGCGGCCTGGCGCAGGGCATCCTGTTGTCCCAAGGGACAGGATACCTTGTAGGGACGTCCCAAAATGACGATTTCTACGGCCTCTATGCTCATGCCTTCCTCAATACGGCGGGGCTGATTCCCGCCTTTATCCACGTGGACAACTGGGCGGGACTATATAGGGCAGATGCAGAAGTTTCAAGGCCTTGCTGGCTCTGGGAGGGGGAGAATGCTAGGATCTCGGCCATAATTTTTGCATATTTGCCTGAACTTTGAGCGGATCTTCGATGAGCAAAACGAACCCCCTGAAATACGCGGCCGTGGCCGACCTGATGGAGCAGCACGAGCTGATGGCGACGGCTGTCGAGGCCCATGGCGTGATCTGCGGCCTGGTGTGCGGTGGCGTGGTACTGGATGACAAGAGCTGGCTGCCCCCTTTCAACGATCTGATCAACGATGGTTTCGGCCTGCCGGCGCCGGTGCGCCAGGTGATGACAGATCTCTATCAGGGGGTCATCGAGAGCCTGATGGCGCAAAAAGGGGTCGAGCTGCTGCTGCCAAGCGACGAGGCGCCGCTGGACGAGCGCATCGATGCCCTGGTGGACTGGTCCCAGGCCTTCCTGGCCGGTTTCGGCGTGGTGCAGCAGGAGCTCTCCAAGGCTTCCGAGGAGCTGCAGGAGATGATCCAGGACATCGCCAGCATCACCCAGGTCTCTGCGGAGTTCGATCAGGAGGATGACGAGAACGAAGCCTCCTTCCTGGTGCTCTACGAACATGTGCGCCTCGGGGTCATGATGGCGTTCGAGGAGTTTGGCAAGCGTCCGGATACCCCGAGCACCCCGCCGACCCTGCACTGAATCCCGCAAGAGTCCCCACTCGGACATAGAAAAGAGCGCCTGATGGCGCTCTTTTTACCTGACGGCTCCGGGCGGGGCAGGGGAGTGCCAGGCGCTCTCTTGCGGGCCAACTGACGGTGCCAAATCGGTTTTTTGCCCGTGGCCTCGCATCCCGCCCCCCGCCTTTGTGATAGCATTGGCCCACGTTTTTAGCCTATGCCCTCTTCTCATGTCTCATTCTGATCCGGTTCACGTCGACGTGGCTATCGTCGGCGGTGGTATGAGCGGCGCCGTGCTGGCCCTCTCCCTCGCCGCCCTGAAGGGGCCGAGCGGTACTCCCCTGCAGATCCTGCTGCTGGAGGCGAGCGCCCCCGAACTCAATGCCCATCCCGGCTTCGATGCCCGCGCCATCGCGCTCTCTGCGGGCACCTGCGAGGCGCTGGCCCGTCACGGGCTCTGGTCCCGTTTTGCCCCTCACTGCGCCCCCATCACCCATATCCATGTCTCGGATCGGGGCCACTGTGGCCAGACCCGGCTCACGGCGGCGCAGTTTGGTCTGCCCGCCCTCGGCCAGGTGATCGAACTCTCCGCCGCCGGCATCGCGCTGCAGCAGGGGATGGACGCCACCGCGAACATCAGGCTGTGCTGTCCGGCCCAGCTCTCCACCATAGCGCCGCAGGAGGAGGGGGTGACCCTGACCCTCGCCAGCGGCGAGCGCTATCAGACCCGGCTGCTGGTGGCGGCCGATGGCGGCAACTCCTTCGTGCGCCAGCACTTCAAGCTGCCGGTCAGTCGCCATGACTATGAGCAGAGCGCCATCATCGCCACGGTCAAGACCGCCGAGGATCCCGCCGGTCGGGCCTTCGAGCGCTTCACCGAAGGGGGGCCGCTGGCGCTGCTGCCCATGCAGGAGGGGCTCTCCTCCCTGGTGTGGAGCGTCCCGCGGGACGAGGCGCAGGCCCTGATGGCGCTGGATGATGCCGCCTTCCTGGCCCGCCTGCAGCAGGCCTTTGGCTGGCGGCTCGGGCGCTTCGTGCGCACAGGGGCGCGCCACCTCTACCCCCTGGTGCTGACGGTGGCCGACTATCCCCTGGCCCAGCGCACCGTGCTGGTGGGCAATGCCGCCCACCTGCTGCACCCCATCGCCGGCCAGGGCTTCAACCTCGGCATGCGCGACCTGGACCTGCTCACCCAGGCGGTGGCCCGGGCGCTCGCGGCCGGGGAGGACATCGGCAGTTTCGAGGTGCTGAGCGCTTACTGGCAGCGGCGCAAGGGGGATCAGGAGCAGACCATCTGGCTCACCTCCTCCCTGGCCCAGCTCTTCTCCAACGGCCATGCCCCCCTGGTGGCTGGCCGCAATCTGGCACTCTCCCTGATGGAGCGACTACCCTGGCTGCAGGCGCCACTCGCCTCCCGTACCCTGGGGTTTGTCGCCGATCTGTGTCGTCAATGAGGTGTGCCCAGAAGAGGCTGCAGCAGACAACTTGATGCGGGGATGCCAGCGGGCGTCCCCCTGCTGATCTTGGCGATCAGCCACGAAAGGATAGAGATGATGCAGATGCAAAATGTGGATGTGGTGATTGTGGGGGGCGGCATGGTGGGCCTTGGGCTCGCCGCCGCCCTCAAGAGCAGCGCGCTCAAGGTCGCCATCGTCGAGGGGCAGTTGCCCGACACCCAACTCGGGGAGGCACCGGACAACAGGGTCAGCGCCCTGAGCCTCGCCAGCCAACGCATCCTGCAGGGGGTCGGCGCCTGGGACGGCATAGTGGCGCGCCGCCTGCAAGCCTACGATAGCATGGCGGTGTGGGAGCAGGACAGCTTCGGCCATATCGGCTTTGATGCCGCCAGCCTGCGCCAACCGGCACTCGGCCACATCGTCGAGAACCGGGTCATCCAGTTGGCGCTGCTCGATGCCATTGCGGGGGCGAGCAACATCAGCCTGCTCACCCCGGCCCGGGCCCAGAGCCTGCAAGTGAGCGAGGCGGGGGCCCTGTTGCTGCTGGAAGATGGCCGCGCCCTCTCGGCGCGCGTGGTGGTGGCCGCCGACGGTGCCCACTCCTGGGTGCGCCGTCAGGCGGACATCCCGCTCACCAGCTGGGACTACGGTCACCACGCCCTGGTGGCGACGGTGCGAAGTGCCGAGCCCCACGAGGCGGTGGCGCGCCAGATCTTCACCCCCGAAGGCCCGCTCGCCTTCCTGCCCCTGTGGGAGCCCAACCTCTGCTCCATCGTCTGGTCTGTGCCCGCCGCGCGGGCCGAGGCGCTGTGCGCCCTGGATGATGAAGGGTTCAGTCGCCAGCTCACCGCCGCCTTCGATGGGCGCCTCGGGCTGTGCAAGGTGGAGGGGGCCCGCAGCGCCATCCCGCTCACCGCCCGCTACGCCCGGGACTTTGCCCGCGAGCGGCTGGTGCTGGTGGGGGATGCGGCCCACACCATACACCCGCTAGCGGGGCAGGGGGTGAATCTCGGCCTGCTGGATGCGGCGGCCCTGGCCGAACAGCTCCTCAAGAGCCAGAGCGCGGGGGCGGATATCGGCCTGCTGGCCAACCTGCGCGGCTATGAGCGCTGGCGCAAGAGCGAGGCCGCCCGCATGCTGGCGGCGATGGAAGGTCTGAAACGGCTATTTGGTGGCAGCCACCCCCTCAAGAAGCTGGTGCGCGGGGTGGGATTGCGGGCCGTCGATGGCCTGGCGCCGCTCAAGCACAGCGTGATCCGGGCCGCCATGGGGTTAGAGGGTGAGCTGCCTGCCCTGGCCAAGGGTGAAAAAATCTAATCTTACTCCCGGGTTTTGACAATAAAACTAATCTGACAAGGCTGAATGCCCCTCCGGGGTGTCAGCCTTTAATGTTGGCGGGAAGCGAAACGTTTTTCTGTAAATTGTGACGTGACGGTAAAAATCAACATTAAATCTCGCGCATGCCGGGTTTGTACTGTTTTTATCACTGTTTTTGTCTTAGTGTCTGGTGTCAGTTTGTCGGTGCGGTATTAGTTTTTTTTGAGCGGCACCCAGGCGCTCTTGTCATATAATCCGCACCGTTCAAGGAATCACTCCTGCCCCACGGGTGGGAACGAGCACAGACCTTGTGGTCCGCCCTCCCGCTGTGCTGGGGAGCCGGAGCGGATTGCGAGCGTTGTCGCGAACGCTTAAGGAAACACAGCGATGATCCAGACTACTGTACTGCATCCCAAACACCTGGAAGCTGGCGCCAAGATGGTGGACTTCCACGGTTGGGAAATGCCCATCAACTACGGCTCCCAGCTGGAAGAGCACCACGCGGTGCGCAGCGATGCGGGCATGTTCGATGTCTCCCACATGACCATAGTCGACCTGACCGGCGAGCGGGTCAAAGCCTTCCTGCAACACCTGCTGGCCAACGACGTGGCCAAGCTCACCGTCCCCGGCAAGGCCCTCTACAGCGGCATGCTCAATCCGGAAGGCGGCGTCATCGATGACCTCATCACCTATTACTTGACCGATACCTTCTACCGCCTGGTGGTGAACTCCGCCACCCGCGAGAAGGATCTGGCCTGGATCCGCCACCACGCCATCGACTTTGCCGTGAGCGTGACCGAGCGCCCCGAGCTTGCCATGATCGCGGTGCAGGGCCCCCACGCCAAGGCCAAGGCGGCCAAGGTGTTCACCCCTGAGCAGAATGCGGCGGTCGAGGGCATGAAACCCTTCTTCGGCGTGCAGGCCGGGGATCTCTTCATCGCCACCACCGGCTACACAGGCGAAGACGGTTACGAGATAGTGGTGCCGCAGGAGAAGGCGTGCGATCTGTGGCAGGCCCTGCTGGACAACGGCGTGGCCCCTTGCGGCCTGGGTGCTCGTGACACCCTGCGCCTCGAAGCCGGCATGAACCTCTACGGCCAGGACATGGACGAGAGCATCAGTCCGCTCGCCGCCAACATGGCCTGGACTCTGGCCTGGGAGCCTGCCGATCGCCAGTTTATCGGCCGCGCCGCCCTGGAGGCCCAGAAGGCCGCCGGCACCCAGCACAAGCTGGTGGGTCTGGTGATGGAAGAGAAAGGGGTGCTGCGTGCCGGCATGCCGGTCACCTTCACCAGCGCGAGCGGTGAGCAGCGCGAAGGGGTGATCACCTCGGGCTCCTTCTCCCCCACCCTGGGTTACAGCATCGCCCTGGCGCGGGTGCCCCGCGACATCGGCGCTGAAGCCCAGGTGGAGATCCGCAAGAAGCTGGTCACCGTGAAGGTCACCAAGCCGGCCTTCGTGCGCAACGGCCAGCCCCTGGTGTAATGATTGATTGCGGCGAAGGGGTGTCCCTTCGCCGACCCATTTTTGTTGAAGCGATCCAAGAGCATAAAGGAAGCACAAATGAGCCATATCCCGAGCGAACTGAAATATGCCACCTCCCACGAGTGGGTTCGTGTTGAAGCCAACGGCGAAGCCGTGGTCGGTATCACCGAACACGCCCAGGATCTGCTGGGAGACATGGTGTTCGTCGATCTGCCGGAAGTGGGCAAGCAGGTGAGTGCCGGCGAAGATTGCGCCGTGGCCGAGTCTGTCAAGGCCGCCTCCGACATCTACAGCCCGGTGAGTGGCGAGATCCTGGCCATCAACGAAGAGCTGGAAGGCAGCCCTGAGCTGGTCAACTCCGACCCCTACGGCGCCGGCTGGCTGTTCCGCATCAAGCTGGACGACGCGGGCGAGCTCGCCAACCTGCTGGATGCCGAAGGCTACCAGAACGTGGTGGACGAAGAGTAATGCCCCCGGGCCCTGCCAACACAGCAGGGCCCTCTTGTATGACTGCCATCCTGCGGCCATGGAGGTTGCAGGAAGGGCGCAGCCTTTGCGCCTTCGGGATGCCCTTGCCGCATTCCCCGTCTGCCTGCGGCGGACACAGAACATGAGTGGAGCCGGTTTCCGCCGGCTATCAGGAACATCAGGTCTTGGTTATCAGGACTTAATACCAGGAAATAGGGAAATGACCCAGTCACTGTTTGAACTCGAGCAAAAAACCGATTTCATCCGCCGTCACATCGGCCCGGGTGAGGAAGAAGTGCGGGCCCTGCTCGCCACCGTGGGGGCCGAGAGCCTGGACGATCTGATTGAGCAGACTGTCCCTGCCGCCATCCGTCGCCCGGGCCCGCTCGGCATCGGCGCCCCCATGACCGAAGTGGAGGCCCTGGCCAAGCTCAAGGGCTATGCCGCCAAGAACCAGATCGCCAAGAGCTACATCGGCATGGGCTATCACGACACCCACGTGCCCCACGTCATCTTGCGCAACGTCCTGGAAAACCCGGGCTGGTACACCGCCTACACCCCCTATCAGCCGGAGCTGGCCCAGGGCCGTCTCGAGGCGCTGCTGAACTTCCAGCAGCTCACCCTGGACTTGACCGGCATGGATCTGGCGAGTGCCTCCCTGCTCGATGAAGCCACCGCCGCCGCCGAAGCCATGGCGCTGGCCAAGCGCATGGCCAAGTCCAAGTCCAACCTCTTCTTCGTGGCCGACGACGTACACCCCCAGGTGATCGACGTGGTCAAGGAGCGCGCGGTGCACTTCGGTTTCGACGTGGCCGTGGGCCCCGCCTCTGACGCGGTGAGCGAAGAGGTGTTTGGTGCCATGTTCCAGTACCCGGGCACCACAGGCCAGGTGAGCGATCTGCGTTCCCTGATCGCCGCCGTCCAGACCCAGAAGGGGCTGGCCTGCGTCGGGACCGACATGCTCTCCCTGCTGCTGCTCAAATCCCCGGGTGAACTGGGTGCGGACGTGGTGTTCGGCTCTGCCCAGCGTTTCGGCGTGCCCATGGGTTACGGTGGCCCCCACGCGGCCTTCTTCGCCACCCGCGATGCCTACAAGCGCTCCATGCCGGGCCGCATCATCGGCGTCTCCAAGGATGCCCGTGGCAAGAACGCCCTGCGCATGGCGATGCAGACCCGCGAGCAGCATATCCGCCGCGAGAAGGCGAACTCCAACATCTGTACCGCCCAGGTGCTGCTGGCCAACATGGCGAGCTTCTACGCCGTCTACCACGGCCCGGTGGGGCTCAAGACCATCGCCTCCCGCGTTCATCGCCTGACCAGCATCCTGGCGCTCGGCCTCAAGGCCAAGGGCCTGGCCCTCAAGCACGACAGCTGGTTCGACACCCTCACAGTGCTGACTGCAGGCAAATCAGAGCTGATCGCCCGTGCCGAAGCGCTGGGCATCAACCTGCGCGCGGATCTGGACGGTGCCGTCGGTGTGTCCCTCTCCGAGACCACCACCCGTGGCGACGTGGCCGAGCTGTTTGATCTGTTCCTCGGCCAAGGCCACGGCCTGGATATCGAGGCCCTCGACAAGGCGGCTCAGGGCCATCAGGCCATCCCGCAGGATTTGCTGCGCACCGACGCCGTGCTGACCCACGAGGTGTTCAACAAGTACCACTCCGAGACCGAGATGCTGCGCTACATCCACCGTCTCGAAGCGAAGGATCTGGCCCTGAACTACGCCATGATTTCGCTCGGCTCCTGCACCATGAAGCTCAATGCCACCGCCGAGATGATCCCGGTGACCTGGCCCGAGTTCGGCAAGCTGCACCCCTTCGCGCCGCTCAAGCAGACCCAGGGCTACCAGCTGCTGCTGGCAGACCTGGAAGACTGGCTGGTGAAGGTGACAGGTTACGACGCAGTCTGCATGCAGCCGAACTCCGGCGCTCAGGGCGAGTACGCGGGCCTGCTCGCCATCAAGAAGTACCACGAGTCCCGCGGCGAGGGGCATCGCGATGTCTGCCTCATCCCGGCCTCCGCTCACGGCACCAACCCGGCCTCCGCCCAGATGGCGGGCCTCAAGGTGATCGTCACCGCCTGCGACAAGGCCGGCAACGTGGATCTGGACGACCTGCGCGCCAAGGCGGCCGAGGTGGGGGACCAGCTCTCCTGCCTGATGGTGACCTACCCCTCCACCCACGGGGTGTACGAGGAGACCATCAAGGAGGTGTGCGACATCGTTCACCAGTATGGCGGTCAGGTCTATCTGGACGGCGCCAACATGAACGCCCAGGTCGGACTGACGGCGCCCGGCTTTATCGGTGCTGACGTCTCTCACCTCAACCTGCACAAGACCTTCGCCATTCCCCACGGCGGTGGCGGCCCGGGCATGGGCCCCATCGGCGTGAAGCAGCACCTGGCACCCTTCGTGGCCGGTCATGCCGTGGTCAAGACCGAACTGGCGAGCCGTGACAACGGCGCCGTGTCTGCCGCCCCGTTCGGCTCGGCCAGCATCCTGCCCATCAGCTGGATGTACATCGCCATGCTGGGTGACGAGGGGCTCAAGAAATCCACCCAGGTCGCCATCCTCAACGCCAACTACCTGGCCAAGAAGCTCGGCGACTCCTTCCCCGTGCTCTACACCGGGCGCAACGGCCGGGTGGCCCACGAGTGCATCCTGGACATCCGCCCGCTCAAGGAGGCTTCCGGCATCAGCGAGATGGACGTGGCCAAGCGCCTGATGGACTACGGCTTCCACGCGCCGACCATGAGCTTCCCTGTGGCGGGTACCCTGATGGTCGAGCCGACCGAATCCGAATCCAAGCGCGAGCTGGATCGCTTCGTGGAGGCCATGACCGCCATCCGTGCCGAGATTGCCCGGGTGCAGGACGGCCACTGGAGCCTGACCGACAACCCCCTGGTCCATGCGCCGCACACCCAGGATGACGTCATGGACGAGCAGTGGAGTCGCGGTTACACCCGCGCCGAGGCGGTTTTCCCGTCCGAGGCCGTGCGCGCCAGCAAGCTGTGGCCCTCGGTGAACCGCATCGACGACGTCTACGGCGATCGCAACCTGTTCTGCTCCTGCGTCCCGACCGAGGATTACGCCAAGTAATAGCGGCGCCCGGAAGGGCTTACAACCCATAAGCACAAGGCCACCCCCAGGGGTGGCCTTGTCGTTTGTAGAGGTGGTTGTGAAGAGTGCGCTGGCACAAATAATCAAAGCTTTGCAGAAGTTGCCGGCGAAAATCGTACTAGCCAAAGTCGATTTCATTTTGTTTGATTATAGGTGTGAGCATTAACGTCAAAAAATGAGGTGGTGGGAATGATTTGTCTGAGTAAGCTCGCTGTTTACGAACGATCTAATATAGCCCGAGATCCGACAACTCCCTCGGCGGTGTTGGTTGCATTGACGAGTGATGAAGAGTCGTTGGTTCGCTACTACCTGGCTCTCAATCCCGCGACTCCTATCGAGGTGATGATTGAGCTGGCGGGTGACGATGATGACGACGTTAGCCGGATTGCATCTAGCTGCCCAGCTCTCCCACCCGATACGTTTATGGCACTGGCAGAACACACAAATGTAGTGACTCGCGTCACTGTGGCCAGAAACCGATCAGCTCCGCCCGAGGCGTTAGCAATGTTGGCGTGTGATAGGGATAAGCATGTTCGCCGTGGTGTCAGCTGCAATCCAATTACACCTATATCTGTATTGGATATGCTAGCCAATGACGCAGAGGAGGATGTTCGAGCGGGCGTGGCCTGCAATCCTACAACACCACCTGATTTGCTTGATCGGGTTCTGAGCCTGATGAACCATGATGAAGTGAAGATCTTGATGGCTGTGGCAAGCAATCCTTCCATGTCGCCAGACACTGTCGGCAGATTGGCGTCTGACGATAGACCAGTAATCCGTACGGCGGCAGCGGTCAACCCCATACTGCCTGTTAATCAAATGGTCGAACTGGCTTGTGATGAGGATAAACATGTTCGCCTAGCTCTCCTCAATAACCCCGCCTTACCAACTCAGGTTCTGCTCAAACTGGCAAGTGATGAGGATGAATGTGTCCGACAAGCCTTAACTGAGCACCCGTCTTTGTCTGCGGAGGTGCTACTCCAACTTGCCTTAGATGATGGAAGGGGCTCCTTTGGTTCCCTGTGGCTGCCCAATGTGCTACTTAAACTGGCTTGTGATGAGGATAATGATGTTAAAAAGGCCCTTATCATTAATCCTCTCTTAACCGCTATGGTTCGGAACAAACTGAATAGAGTCGAGATGCCCTATATTGGAGATAAGGATATTCGAATGGCTTTAATCAACCACCCTGCTATACCCCCTCAATTGTTGCTATTGTTAGCATTGACAGATAAAAACTCTGAGGTGAGAGAGGCTGCACGGCTTTCTGCCCAAGCAAAACCAAATATCTTCTGGCAACAAGAAATCTGGATAATAGCGACGGGGAATGTGATGCACGAAGCTCTATTTTATGCTAAGAAGTCTGTGACTAAAGCCATATTTAATACACTGCACATAGCAAGAAAAGTGCTTTTTAGCGTAAATCATCTATTGAGCTGCAATCCTCAACAAGATTCTAATTTCTTATATTAATATTATTTGACTGCGTTAAACATTTAAGTGTAAACATTTATTGGTAAATGATTATATACATTGATAATAGGAGTTTTAATAGCGACATTTATAAGTCATCGAATCTATGCTTTTTAAATTTCATACTGGAGGGTCGAAGATGTTGGAACCTGATGTACTTCACTCTATTTTAAAGGGAGCGGCAGAAAGAGGTGAGCTGGTCACTTTAAGTACCGTAGTTCAGAGTGTATTTGTGGGGCTGGTAAATGATCTTCCTCCTTACGTTGAAATAAAAATTAGAATAAATAGTGAGACCAAGCTTACACAGTTCCGCCAAGAGCTTAGTGCCGAGCTATGTGCGCTATACCATATCGACATTGCTGCCCATAGGCTGCCACTCAGTGCTTTGTTCGTTGGTGAGAAATCACAACAGCCTGGACCACTGCTCCGGAAGCTTATGGAATCAACTTATGGATTAGAGTTTGCATCTAACTCTGAGTGGTGTGCCCATTGGCGTGACATAGTCAACTCAATCTATGAACATTACCAAAAGGATTTCACGACCATCTTGTGACGGGAGTCACGTATATTGGTCGCACTCCATTAACATTCCACTACGATCTAACAACTCTTTTATAGCGCAGCGTAATACAAAGATATTAAGATGTAACCATCAGGCCGATTTACGGTGCTGCCGAGTGTCAAATATATTCAAGGAGCTTGCAGGTGAACATAGATCTGGAAAAATTAGAGCTAGATGCCGACTTAGGGTGTGTCAGTGCACAGTTTTCATTGGGAGAAATATACGAAAATGGGCCGGAAAGGAATTACGAAAAAGCCAACGATTTGTATCGAAACGCGGCCCTTAATGGATATGCGAATGCGCAGTTTCGCCTCGGTCAGATGCATGAACTATGGCATAGCGGTATGGGGTTCTATTTTGGAAAAATGGTTATGCAGGCCGATGATATTAAGCGAGAGTACGAGCAGGCAGTGGCTTGGTACCATAAGGCTGCTGACCAAGGTCATGCCGATGCACAGTACGCTTTAGGCCGGATGTACAGTCTTGGCCAAGGGGTGAGCCAAGATGATGAGCAAGCCGTAGCTTGGTACCGCAAGGCTGCGGGTAAAGGGATTGCAGGAGCACAGTTCGAAATTGGCGAGATGTACAAACATGGCCGTGGAGGAGCACAAAGTGATGAGCAAGCAGTGGCTTGTTATCGCGAAGCGGCCACCCAGGGATATGCCAAAGCGATGTCCGCACTAGGCGAGATGTACGAACTTGGCCAAGGTGTAGCACAAGATAATGATCAAGCCATGACTTGGTATATCGAGGCAGCCAAGCGAGAAAATGCCAAAGCACAGTACCGTCTCGGCCAGATGTACAGTCTTGGTCATGGATTGAAACAAGATGCTCATGAAGCCTTGGCATGGTTCTGCAAGGCTGCCATGCAAGGTAATGCTGATGCATTGGAAGTAATTGTTAAGATGGCAACGCAAGGTGATATTCATGCCTTTGGCGCTCTCTGCAATATAGCCAAAAATGGACATAAGGGTGCACATGAAATCATCACTGTGATGGCTGAGCAAGGCCATGCAGAGGCACAGTATGTACGCGGCATGATGTATTGGGATAATAGATCCATACAAAATAGCCGCGCACAATGGGTTTTCAATTGGCTGCTAAAAGCGGCAAGCCAAGGGCATGTGCATGCGCAATTACGACTCGCAGAAATGTATTTTAGAGGTAATGGGGTGGAAGAGAATGATGAGCAGGCCATTTTTTGGTATCGCAAAGCGGCCGAGCAAGGCAATGCCATGGCGTTTAACGCAATCGATAAGATGGTAAAACAAGGTAATACCCATGCTTTGAACATTCTTAGCGAAATGGCCAAAGCTGGGAATGATGGTGCACAAAAAATAATTATCGAGATGGCTGAACAAGGGCATATGGAGGCTCAATTTCAACTCGGTGGAATGTATGCCACTGGCCAAGGGGTTGCACTGGATTTTCAGCAGGCAGTGACCCGGTACAGCAAGGCGGCCGAGCAAGGCCATGTGGAGGCGCCGTTCCTACTTGGCTGGATGTACGACACTGGCCGAGGGGTTGCACAGGATGACAAACAAGCTGCGGCGTGGTACCACGAGGCGGCCGAACGAGGCCATGTAAAAGCTCAATTTAAGCTCGGCATGATGTACACCAATGGCCGAGGGATAGCTCAGAATCACACGCTGGCGTGGGCCTGGTACCGTAAAGCGGCCGAGCAAGGTCATGTGGAGGCGCAGTACTACCTAGCTAGGATGTACGATGAGGGCAACGGGGTTAATAGGGATTATAAACAAGCGGTAGTCTGGTACCACAAGGCGGTAGAGCATGGGCATGCTGGTGCGCAGAACAACCTCGGCGTGATGTACGCTAATGGCCAAGGGGTGGCGCAGGACGATACCCAGGCCGTGGCTTGGTACCGTAAGGCGGCTGAGCAAGATCATGCAGAGGCGCAGTACAACCTCGCCGGGATGTACGCCAATGGCGAAGGGGTGGCGCAGGATCATGAGCAAGCTGTGGCTTGGTACAGCAAGGCAGCCAAGCAAGACCATGCTGAGGCACAGTGCGACCTAGCTAGGATGTACTCTGAGGGCCGAGGGGTAGCACAGGATGGTCAGCAGGCTGTGACCTGGTACAGCAAGGCGGCCGAGCAAGGCCATGTGGAGGCACGGTTCCTACTCGGTACTATGTACACCTATGGCCGAGGGATCGCCCAGAATGACAAGGAGGCGGCGGTCTGGTATCACAAAGCGGCCGAGCGAGCTCATGTGGAGGCACAGTTTCTACTCGGCGGAATATACGCCACGGGCCGAGGGGTTACACAGGATGACAAACAGGCAGCGGCCTGGTACCGGAAGGCAGCCGAGAAAGGTCATGCGGAGGCGCGGTTCCTACTCGGTACGATGTACTCCTATGGCCGAGGGATAGCTCAGAATGACAAACAGGCGGCAGCCTGGTACCGCAAAGCGGCCGAGCAAGGTCATACGGAGGCGCAGTACCACCTTGCCAGAATGTACGATGATGGTCGAGGGGGGGGGCAGAATGACAAAAAGGCGGTTGTCTGGTATCACAAGGCGTCCGAGCAAGGCCATGCCAATGCATTGGACGCCATCTGTAAGATGGTAAAGCAAGGTAATATCCATGCTCTAAATGCTCTCGGGGAAATGGCCAAAAATGGGAATGATGGTGCACGGGAAGTAATCATTGAGATGGCTGAGGAAGGGGCTGCCATGGCGCAGGCCAAGCTCGGCTGGATGTATAGCAGTGGCCAAGGGATGGAGCAGGATGATGCTCTGGCCATAGTCTGGTACCGCAAGGCGGCCGAGCAAGGGCATGCCATTGCGCAGTACAACCTCGGCATGATGTACGATGAGGGCCAAGGGGTATCCCAGGACTATGCCCAGGCCGCAGCTTGGTTTCGCAAGGCCGCCGAGCAAGGGGATACTGATGCGCAGTACAACCTTGGCGTGATGTATGAAGCGGGTCAAGGGATGCCACAGGACGATGCCCAGGCCGTGGTCTGGTACCGCAAGGCCGCTGAGCAAGGAAATGCCAGTGCGCAGTATAACCTTGGTGTATCGTACGACACTGGTCAAGGGATGCCACGGGACTATACCCAGGCCGTGGCCTGGTACCGCAAGGCAGCCGAGCAAGGATATGCCGATGCGCAGTACAACCTTGGTGTGTCGTACGCCAATGGCCAAGGAGTGGCGCAGGACGATGCCCAAGCCTTAGTTTGGTACTGTAAGGCGGCTGAGCAAGGGTATGCCGAAGCGCAATTCAACCTAGGGGTGATGTATTACCATGGCCAAGGGGTGCCGCAGGATGTCAAACAGGCATATGCCTGGTTCTCGGTCGCTGTGGCCAGCGGTTATGGCGACAAGGCAGTTAAGTCCCGCGATCGTGCTGCCAAACAATTAACACCAGCAGCACTGGCAGAGGCGCAGGCGCTGGCTGACCGCTATATTCAGCAGCACTCATCCCAGTCGTAACCGACAGGGCGAGCAGTAAGAGCACTGTACATAAGGGTCGGTTACGTTAAACGACCGCCCTTATTTGTAATAAAATTTCACGAGCTGTATCACTGCCAAGCAGTGCTCGGTTTCTAATTTCAATGTCCTGTTTGCTCGTGAAACGGGTGGTGGATTGCTATTGAGTTTCCAACTTAAATGTCACTTGTGGTGTCGCTAAGTTACTGAATCGATTGATCAGCTAGTTTCCAACTTAAATGGACATGATCACATGAAGGGGGCATTCTAGCCTAGGCAAAAAAAGACCACCCCCAGGGGTGGTCTTTTTTTATCTTCAATCCGTGGTTCTCACCCCTCTCCCGGGTGTGCTTGTGACGCTCGTCCCTGGCCTCAGAAGCTGTGCTCTGGGCCGGGGAAGGCGCCCGCCTCGACATCGGCGGCGTAGTCGCGCGCCGCCTGGTGCAGCAGGGTGCGCATGTCGGCGTACTGCTTGACGAAGCGTGGCAGGTGCCCGGTTCGCAAGCCTGCCATGTCTTGCCAGACCAGCACCTGGGCATCGCAGTGGACTCCGGCGCCTATGCCTACTGTGGGAATGGCAACCGCCGCCGTGATCTTCTCGGCCAGCTCGGCTGGCACCATCTCGATGAGCAGGGCGAAGGCGCCGGCGGCTTCGAAGGCGAGGGCGGTGTCGACAAGCTGCTGACCATCCTCGCCGCGTCCCTGCACGCGGTAGCCACCGAGTTGATGCTCCGCCTGCGGAGTGAAGCCGATGTGGGCCATCACCGGGATACCAGCGCTCACCAGTTTTTCCACCTGGGGCAGCATCTGCTTGCCACCCTCGAGCTTCACGGCGTGGGCCCCGGCTTCCTTCATGAAGCGAACCGCAGTATGAAAACACTGCTCGGCCGAGCCCTGATAGGAGCCAAAGGGGAGATCCGCTATCACCAGCGGACTGCGGGTGGTGCGGGTCACGGCCCGAACCAGCGGGATCAGCTCGTCCACCGTGACCGGGAGCGAGGTCTCGTTGCCATAGACGTTGTTGGAGGCGGAGTCTCCCACCAGCAGCACCGGGATCCCCGCCTCTTCAAAAATGGCGGCGGTATACATGTCGTACGCGGTCAGCATGGCCCACTTCTGTCCCAGCACCTTCATCTGCTGGAGGTGAGGGATCCGGACGCGGGAGACGGTCCGGGTGTCTTGACCATATGGGGAGGCGTGTTCACTCATGTTGGGGTTCTCGCGGGGTTGGAATGACATTCAGGGGATGACCTGATCGACGAACAGGAGCATGGCAATGACGATCATGGCCGCGCCGGAGAGCTGGCTCACTCTGCGCGCCGCCAGGGGGCGGGTGCTGAGTATGGCCTGGGCGCCGTACCCCACCAGCAGGTAGACGATGGCGCAGCTGGCGACATGGACCAGTCCGAGCGCGACTATCTGTCCCGGCACCGGCCAGGGGGCGGCGGGATCGGTGAACTGGGGCAGCAGCGCCAGGAACAGCAGGAAGACCTTGGGATTGAGGCCACTCACGCAGATGCCCTTGAGGGTCCAGTGGTGCCAGGCCCCCGGGCTCTGATCCTTGTCCGCTGCCGGCATGGCGGGGTGCAGTAACAGGTTGATGCCGAGCCAGAGCAGGTAGGCCGCCCCCAGGAGGGTGAGCAGGCTGAGTGCCAGCGGGTTGCTGGCCACCAGGGCACCCACCCCGGCGGCCACGATCAGGATGGCCGTCAGGTGGCCGAGCAGCAGCCCGGTCACGGCGGGGATCACCACTCGTCCCCGCATGCCTGCCGAGATCGCATAGGCCCAGTCCACCCCCGGGGTGATGACGAACAGGATGGAGACCGCCCAGAAGGCGCCAAAGAGAGCGAGTGTCATGATGAGGAGACCTCCTGCAAGGGGGGCGTCGCCGTGCGTGCAAGCAGCCAACGTCTGATGGCCCTGGCCGGGTCAGTGGATGGGCGGATGCGTCCGTGATGTTTGGCCTGCCGGCGCAGGGCAGGGGACTCCCTCATGGCCAGCGCAACGAAGCCACCGTCAAGGGGTTCGCGATTCATCTTCTCTCCTGTGTGGGTATGAAACTGAGGTTGAAACTGCCAATCCTCCTCCAAGATTGAAAAGAATATCCCCCGATGATTAGAATGTGCTGCCTGATATTTGCCAATATCGCTCTATAAATGGGAAGATTTTCCAAATGGACAGAATTGATCGCAGGATCCTTGCCGAGTTGCAGTCTGACGGGCGTCTCTCCGTCACCGAGCTGGCCGAACGGATCGGGCTCAGTGTCTCCCCTTGTCACCGGCGGGTGCGTGCCCTCGAGGAGGCGGGGGTGATCAGGGGCTATCGCGCACAGCTCGATCCCGGCAACCTCGGCCTTAACTTCTCCGCCATCGTCTTTGTCACCCTGAGGGAGGGGGATCGCCAGGCCGTCGCCACTTTCGAACAAGCCCTGGTGGCGATCCCCCAGGTCATTCAGGCACAGCGTCTCTTCGGCGATCCCGATTACCTGCTGAACGTCATCACCCGGGATCTTCCCGCCTTCCAGCGCTTGTATGATGAGCAGCTCTCGGCGCTGCCGAGCGTCCAGCGACTCACCTCGACCCTCGTCATGAAGAGCGTGGTGCAGGAGCGGTCGCTGCCCCTTTGAACTGATGGCCAAGTAAGGGAAGAGAGGTCACCCGGGGCTGCGCTCTCGCCAAGACTCCCATGGACAACAGACCCCGCCTGTTGGCGGGGTCTGTTCGTTGGCATGGCGGTGGTGCCGAATTGGCGCTCAGCCCCGGCGCGCCGCCTCGATGGCGGCGATATCTATCTTGCCCATCTGCATCATGGCCTCGAAGGCGCGTCTCGCTGCCTCGGGGTCGGGATCCGTGATCGCCTCGGTGAGGGCCAGGGGGGTGAGCTGCCAGGAGATGCCCCACTTGTCCTGGCACCAGCCGCATTCGCTCGCCTGACCGCCATTATCGATGATGGCGTGCCAGTAGCGATCCGTCTCGGCCTGGGTCTGGGTGGCCACCTGGAACGAGAAGGCCCAGCTGTGGCTGACCCCGGGGCCGCCGTTGAGCCCGAGGCAGGGGATCCCCATCACCCTGAACTCGACCGTCAGCACGTCCCCTTTCTTGCCGGCGGGGTAGTCGGCAGGGGCCCGGTGCACGGCGTCGACCGCGGAGTCGGGGAAGAGGCTTGCGTAAAACCGTGCCGCCTCCTCGGCATCCCCGTCATACCAGAGGCAGATCCTGTTCTTTGCGGCTGTCATCATCTCGTGGCTCCTGTTGGTTGCTGTCATCCTGTGCCCCTCCCTCTCTCTTGCCCCAGTGGTTGCTACCTGGCGCCCTCTGTTGCCAGCCGGGGAGTTGCATGATGTCGTCAAGTGTAGTGGCATAGGGATCCGGGCCGCCCGGTTTGGCGGACAGAGCGACAGGCTGGGCGACCGGATGCCCCGCCAATGACAGGAGATGTGTGCGCGATGGACAGTACCCAGCGATTCTCGACCCGGGTCGAGGCTTATGTGAAGTACCGCCCCGGTTATCCGGCGGCCATGCTGGACTTTCTGGCTGACGAGCTTGCCATGGGGCCCAAGGCCCAGGTGGCCGACATAGGGGCGGGCACCGGCATTCTGACTGCCCTGCTCGCGCCCCGGGTGGCGCGGGTCTGGGCGGTGGAGCCCAATGACGAGATGCGCGCCGCCGCCAGGCGGCTGCTGGCGGAGGTGGGCAACATCGGCTGGTCCCACGGCAGTGCGGAGGCCACCGGCCTGCCGACGGGCTCGGTGGATCTGGTGACGGTCGCCCAGGCGTTTCACTGGTTCGATCGCGCCGCCTTTCGGCAGGAGTGCCAGCGTCTGCTCAGACCCGGTGGCCGGGTCGCCCTCATCTGGAATGACAGGCTGACCGACACCCCGTTTCTCAAGGCCTATGAGGAGGGGTTGCACGCCTATTCGGGGGATTACGAGGAGGTCAATCATCGCAACCTAAGCGAGCAGGACTTTAGTGCCTTCTTCGAGGGAGAGTACCGGCTCGATCGCTTTGAAAACCGCCAGCTGTTCGATCTGGACGGCGTGCTGGGGCGGCTCAACTCCTCCTCCTATGCCCCCGTCGTCGGCACCCCGGCCCATGAGCAGATGACGGCCCTCATCCGCCGCGAGTTTGCACGTCATGCCGTTCACGGCAAGATAGCCTTCAACTATTGCACCCTGGTCTACAGTGGCCGGGTTTAGCCCCGGCAAGCGCTAAAAACCCGCAGTGAAAAGGCCCCCGCCAGTGATGGCGAGGGCCTTGTTTCATCTGGGCGGCCTGTCGCATCCGGGCGGTGCGAAGCAGACAGTCGCGCGGGGCATGGGCAGTGTCAGCCTTGATCGATGCCCAGGATGGCCATGGCCTTGGCCAGGGTATCGACGGATTCCTGATGCTTGCCCGCGTTATGCAGGGTCTCTCCTTCGGCCCTGAGCTGCTTCACCTCGGCCAGTTTCTCGGCACTGAGGGCGGGGTTCGTGGCCAGGGCATCATCAATCTTCTTCATGTCCATGGGGCAGTGGAAGGCGATGGCGCTCCCGGCGAAGAGCAGGGCTGCCAACAACAGCATGAGTCTCATCTTGACGACCTCCTTGATGGGATCCCGTTAAGAATAGCCCGGGAGGGCCGGGACTATTGGGTTGAACCGGGCAAGAAACAGACGCTACCATGATCTTTTCGTCACGAGGAGGCGTCATGACACTCACAAGGTTGCTGTCACCCCTGACCAGTCTGGTGATCTTCATTCTGGGCCACGGCATGTTCAATACCCTGCTGACGGTGCGCCTCTCGGCCGAACAGGTGTCGGTGCAGGCCATCGGCCTGGTGTCGGCCGCCTATTTCGGCGGCCTGGTGCTGGGGGCCTTCATCAATGCCCGTCTCATCATACGGGTGGGTCATATCCGGGCCTATGCGGCCTATGCCTCCCTGCTCTGTTTCCTGTTCCTGCTGCACGGCATGGTGGTGGAGCCCGTCACCTGGGCGGCGCTGCGGCTGCTGGGGGGCTTTGCCACCGGCGGCCTGTTCGTGGTGCTGGAGTCCTGGATGCTGGTCTCAAGCACCCCGGCGAACCGGGGCCGGTTGATGTCCCTCTACATGATCCTGCTCTACGGTTCTCTCGCCCTGGGCCAGTTGCTGCTCAAATGGGTGGATCCCATGGCATTGACCCCCTTCGCCCTGTGCGCCATGGCCGCCACCCTCTCCGTGGTGCCGCTCGCCCTCTCCCGGGTGGCCACCCCTGCCATGGTGGCGCCCCAGCCGGTGGGGGTGCTGGAGCTTGTCCGGCTCACCCCGGCGGGCATGGGCAGCAGCTTCACCTCGGGCCTCATCCTCGGGGCCATCTATGGCCTGTTGCCGCTCTACTTTACCGACAGCGGCGCCTCGCTCTCCCGGGTGGCGGACATGATGGCGCTGGTGATCCTGGGGGGCATGTGCCTGCAATACCCCATAGGGCGGATGTCCGACCGCTATGACAGGCGGCTGGTGATCCTGCTGCTGTGCGGGGCGCTGACCCTGCTCGCCCTGCTGATGGTGCTGCTGCCCGGGACGTGGCGCGAGCCGATCGCGGGTGTCCTGGTGTTCCTGCTGGGGGGCATGGCGTTCTCCATCTACCCCTTGAGCCTCAGCCACGCCTGCGACGAGTTGCGCCCGGATCAGGTGCTGGGGGCCAACCAGGGGCTGCTGCTCGCTTACAGCCTGGGGGCCATGATAGGGCCGCTGCTGGCGCCCTTCGTCATGTTGCAGTTCGGGCCAGAGGGGCTGTTCGTCTATTTCGCCCTGTGCGGCGCCCTGCTGGCGGGCTATCTGGGCTGGCGCCGGCGGCAGCGGGCCCCCATTCCCCTGGCCGAGCATCAGGTGTTCATGCCGGTGCCGCCCAATACCCCCATGACGGCGGAGCTGGAGCCGAGAACGGATCTGGAAGGGGAGGCGGTGCCCGCGAGCTATGCCGCGCCCGAAGTAGAGGACGTGGAGGGAACGGAGGAGCCGCAGGTTCGCTGAGGCAGCCAGCCCGAAGACGCGCATAAAAAAGCCGACTCCAGGGAGTCGGCTTTTTGTCGGGCGATGAGCCCGTCAGGCGGTCACGGCCTCGCTCTTGGCCGCAGCGGCTTCCGGCGCCGCATTGCGGATGAGGTAATCGAAGGCCCCCAGGGCTGCGGTGGCACCGGCGCCCATGGAGATGATGATCTGCTTGAACGGCACCGTAGTGGCATCCCCTGCGGCGTAGACGCCGGGCAGGGAAGTGGCCCCCTTGGTGTCGATCTCGATTTCGCCGAAGCGGGTCAGGGCGACTTCGCTCCCCTTGAGGAACTCGGTGTTCGGGACCAGACCTATCTGCACGAAGATGCCGGCCACCGCCAGGTGCTTGATCTCGCCTGTGGTGCGATCCTCGTAGTCCATGCCCACCACCTTGCTGCCGTCACCGATCACTTCGGTGGTGCGGGCACTCATGATGATGTCGATGTTGCCCATGGAGCGAGCCTTCTTCTGCAGCACCTCGTCGGCGCGCAGGGTATCGGCGAACTCCACCACGGTGACGTGCTCGACGATGCCGGCGAGATCGATGGCCGCCTCGATGCCGGAGTTACCGCCACCTATCACCGCCACCCGCTTGCCCTTGAAGAAGGGGCCGTCGCAGTGGGGGCAGTAAGCCACGCCCTTGGTGCGGTATTCGAGCTCCCCCGGCACGTTCAGATCGCGCCAGCGGGCGCCGGTCGCCAGGATCACGGCGCGGCTCTTCAAGGTGGCACCGGAGGCGAGATCCACATTCACGTAGCCATCCTTGCTGATGGCGGCGGCACGCTGCTCGGTGATCACTTCCACGCCGTACTGCTTGACGTGCTGCTCCAGGCTCGCGGCCAGCTTGGGGCCCTCGGTGTAGGGCACGGAGATGAAGTTCTCGATGCCGACGGTGTCCATCACCTGACCGCCGAAGCGCTCGGCGACGATGGCGGTGCGGATCCCCTTGCGGGCGGCATAGATGGCGGCTGCGGCGCCAGCCGGGCCACCGCCCACTACCAGCACGTCATAGGGTGCCTTTTCGCTCAGCTCTTGCGCCTTGCGCTCTGCCGCGCCGGTGTCGAGTTTGGCGACGATCTCTTCGAGCGAGGTTCGGCCCTGGCTGAACGGCTGACCGTTCAGGTAGACGTTCGGGACCGCCATGATCTGACGCTCGTTCACCTCGTCCTGGAACAGGGCACCGTCGATCATGGTGTGGGTGATGCCGGGGTTCAGGGTGGCCATCAGGTTCAGGGCCTGTACCACGTCCGGGCAGTTGTGGCAGGAGAGGGAGATATAGGTCTCGAAGTGGAACTCGCCCTTGAGGTTTTTCACCTGCTCCAGCACGGCCGGATCGGCCTTGGAGGGGTGGCCGCCGCTTTGCAGCAGGGCGAGCACCAGGGAGGTAAATTCATGACCCATGGGGATGCCGGCAAAATGCACGCGCGGTGCCTGGCCTTGTGGCGCCACGCTCATGGAAGGCTTGCGGGCGGCTGTGCCATCGGTCATGGAAATCTTGGGGGACATCTCTGCTATCTCGTTGGCCAATGCCAGGAGCTCTGCGGATTTGTCGCTGTCATTGCCGGACACGCTGATCTCGATGGGATTGACGATGTACTGCAAGTAACCGTTGAGTTGTTGTTTGAGGTTGGTATCTAACATGGTCGAATTCCTTCTTGTTATGGCGGTCGGCACTATTAATGAATACAGAAAGCACTGGATGCAAAAAACAGTGAATGCAGGAAGCGCTGGGCCAGAAAGCAGACCGGCCCTTGAGTGGGCCGGTCTTGGAGAGCAGGAGGCTTAGATTTTGCCTACCAGATCCAGGGACGGGGCCAGGGTGGCATCGCCTTCTTGCCATTTGGCCGGGCACACTTCACCCGGGTGAGCGGCAACGTACTGGGCAGCCTTGACCTTGCGCAGCAGCTCCAGAGCGTCACGGCCAATACCGCCGGCGTTGATTTCAACGATCTGGATAACACCGTTCGGGTCGATGACGAAGGTACCGCGGTCAGCCAGGCCAGCTTCTTCGATCATCACGCCGAAGTTGCGGGTGATGGTGCCGGTCGGGTCGCCGATCATCGGGTACTGGATCTTCTTGATGGTGTCAGAAGTGTCGTGCCAGGCCTTGTGAGTGAAGTGGGTGTCGGTGGAGACGGCGTAGATCTCGACGCCCAGCTTCTTGAAGGAAGCGTAGTTGTCAGCCAGATCGCCCAGCTCGGTCGGGCAAACGAAGGTGAAGTCAGCCGGGTAGAAGAAGACCACGGACCACTTGCCTTTCAGGTCAGCGTCAGACACCTGAACGAATTTGCCATTGTGGTAGGCGGTAGCGTTGAACGGCTTGATTTCGGTGTTGATATAGGTAGACATGTATTTGCTCCTTGGTGATGTACATATGCCCGTCTGGTCGTGAAGTGCTTGGCCAGGCGAGGCGCTTAACTTTCGATGGAGGCATCATAGGGCTTTTCTCTAATCGGTCAAAGCCACAATTTTGAATCACTTAAATCTACTTATTAGATAGCCCATCGCAACTGTACCTAATATGAATATCTCAGGCCTTCAGAGATAACTCATTGTCGAAGTTCAATTTCTGTCCTCCATGTCACATTTTCAAGTCCCGGATGGCAACTTGTTTTATGCCGGAGGTGATGAGAGGCGTACTGAAGACGTGTCGGGACTGAGGGGGAGGGGGTGAGAGACGGGCAAAAAAAATCCCGGCGCCGTCGCACAGACAGGGCCGGGTCATCAAACAAGGAATGGCGATATAAAAATGCTTTACAGCAAAGACTAACTACGGGGTGTGCAAACTTGCAGACATATGAAGAGAAGACATCGGGTGCACAATCCTCATCTCCTCTTCGGCAACCATTGCATGGACGGCATCATAGTGTGATGGAGATCACAAAGCAAGTTTGTGGTGTAATTTTTCAGTCAAACTGAAAGTGTTTCAGCTATTTAGCCGATTAATCAGGCTGAAAACGCTTTTATTGTAATTTTATTACAGTTTTTTGTGATCAGAAATCAGCGGGCGGCTCCTGCTCCTCCATCAGTTCCAGCAGATTGATGGCGACAGTGATGAAGTCCGACTCCGTGACTATGCCCACCAGCTTGCGTCCCCGCACCACCGGCAGGCAGCCATATTTGTGGCGCTGCAGGTAGAGGGCCGCCTCCTTGATGCCGGCGTGGGGATCCACGCTCGCCACCTGGCGGGTCATGATCTCGTCGAGCTGGACGCTGTCGGTGAACTCCGCCTCCCGCTCCGGATTGATGAGCAGCAGCTTGGAGTCGCGGGTTGCCAGGATGTCGGAGAGGGTGACCAGCCCCAGCAGATGCAGGTGCTCGTCGACGATGGGGATGTGGCGGATCTGCTCCTGCTGCATCAGCTCCATCGCCTGCTTGACGCTGTTCTGCGGCCCCAGGGTGAAGGGGTGTTCGGTCATGATTTCAGTCAGGGTCATCATGGTGGGCCTCCTTGTGTCTCTGATCTCACCCTAGCTCAGCTCCTGGCCTTGGAACCTGATCAGGGTCAATACAGATCATTAAAGAATCATTAACCCAGGTTGTTGGCACGGCGGGGTGCAAATTGGCGTCCAAGTGCCCGTGTCGGCACGTCATGGGCCCCCAAGGCTCGCAAAAAGAGCGCTATCCCTTGCCGGCCTTGGGTTTTTGGTCTTTTGGGTTGCCTTGGCAGAGGGGGATAACTAGACTAGCCGCCGATTCCCCCGAGGTGAAAGATGCAAGTATCCGATTTTCATTTTGATCTGCCAGACGAGCTGATTGCCCGCTATCCGATGGCAGAGCGCACCGCCAGCCGCCTGTTGCAGCTCGATGGTCAAAGCGGCGCCCTGCGCCACGGTCAATTTGTGGATGTGCTGGACCAGCTCAACCCGGGCGACCTGCTGGTGTTCAACAACACCCGGGTCATTCCGGCACGCATGTTTGGCCAGAAGGCCAGCGGCGGCAAGCTGGAAGTGCTGGTGGAGCGCATCCTGGACGAGCACAGCGTGCTGGCCCATGTCCGCTCCTCCAAGTCCCCCAAGCCCGGCACCCGCCTCATCCTGGATGGCGGCCCGAATGGCGAAAAAGTGGATGCCGAGATGCGCGCCCGCCACGATGCCCTGTTCGAGATCCACTTCCTGGACCCGCGCCCGGTGCTGGAGATCCTGGAGGCCATCGGCCACATGCCGCTGCCCCCCTATATCGACCGTCCCGACGAGGATGCCGACAAGGAGCGTTACCAGACCGTCTACAACCAGAAGCCGGGCGCCGTGGCGGCGCCGACCGCCGGGTTGCACTTCGACGAGCCGCTGCTCGAGAAGATCCGGGCCAAGGGCGTGGAAACGGCTTTCGTGACCCTGCACGTGGGGGCGGGTACCTTCCAGCCGGTGCGGGTGGAGAAGATTGAAGATCACCACATGCACTCCGAATACGCAGAAGTGCCCCAGGAGGTGGTGGACGCCATCGCCGCGACCCGCGCCCGCGGTGGCCGGGTGATTGCGGTGGGGACCACCTCGGTGCGATCCCTCGAGAGCGCAGCCAAGGTGACCCTGGCCCAGGGCAAGCCGCTGGCGCCGTTTTTCAGCGACACCGACATCTTCATCTTCCCGGGTTACCAGTTCCAGGTGGTCGATGCCATGGTCACCAACTTCCACCTGCCCGAATCCACCCTGATCATGCTGGTCAGCGCCTTCGCGGGCTATGACAACGTGATGGCGGCCTATCAGGCTGCAGTGGAAGAGCAGTACCGTTTCTTCAGCTACGGGGACGCCATGTTTGTCACCCGTCGCCGGGTCGAGGCATAAGCCTTAGCCTTCAGAAGCCGTTCAGGGAGGCCTTGTCAGGATCCTGGCCGGTTTCTTGTATCGGGCCCATGGGGCCCTCCGTTGTCAGACTGTTTCTCTGACTGAATAGAGGTAGCAATGAAATTTGAACTGAAAACCACAGATGGTCGCGCCCGTCGCGGTCAGCTGGTATTCGAGCGCGGTGTGGTCCAGACCCCGGCCTTCATGCCGGTCGGTACCTACGGCACCGTCAAGGGGATGACCCCGGAAGAAGTGCGCGAGACCGGCGCCCAGATCCTGCTTGGCAACACCTTCCACCTCTGGCTGCGGCCGGGTCAGGCAGTGATGCGCGCCCACGGGGATCTGCATGACTTCATGAACTGGCAGGGCCCCATCCTGACCGACTCCGGTGGTTTCCAGGTGTTCAGCCTGGGTCACATTCGCAAGATCACCGAGGAGGGGGTGCACTTCCGTCATCCCATCAACGGCGAGAAGATCTTCCTCGACCCCGAGAAATCCATGGAGATCCAGTACGATCTGGGCTCCGACATCGTGATGATCTTCGACGAGTGCACGCCCTATCCGGCGACCTACGAAGAGGCGCGCAAGTCCATGGAGATGTCCCTGCGCTGGGCCAAGCGCTCCCGCGAGAAGTTCGATGCCCTTGGCAACAAGAACGCCCTGTTCGGCATCATCCAGGGCTCCGTCTACGAGCCGCTGCGGGATGTCTCCCTGGACGGTCTGCTGGAAATAGGCTTCGACGGCTATGCGGTCGGCGGTCTGGCGGTGGGTGAGCCCAAGGAAGACATGCATCGCATCCTGGATCACGTCTGCCCGAAGATCCCGGCCGACAAGCCGCGTTACCTGATGGGGGTGGGCAAGCCCGAAGATCTGGTGGAAGGGGTGCGCCGCGGCATCGACATGTTCGATTGCGTGATGCCGACCCGCAACGCCCGCAACGGCCATCTGTTCACCACGGACGGCGTGGTCAAGATCCGCAACGCCAAGTATCGCGAGGACACCAGCACCCTGGATGCGGACTGCGACTGCTACACCTGCAAGAACTACACCCGCAGCTATCTGTACCATCTGGACAAGTGCAACGAGATCCTCGGTGCCCGTCTGAATACCATTCATAACCTGCGTTATTACCAGCGTGTGATGCAGGGTTTGCGGGACGCGATCGAGCAGGGTAAATTAGACGACTTTGTAACTGAGTTTTACCGTCGGCAAGGGAAGCCCGTGCCTCCGTTAACTGAAAATGACGTGAAATAACAACGACATATAAGTTAGTTTTCAAATCTACATCAATAAGAGGTTGTTAAATGAGCATTATCTCCAAGGCGTATGCAGAAGGCGCAGCTCCGGGTGCACAGGGTGGTGGCATGGAAATGATCATCATGCTGGCCGTGTTTGGCCTCATCTTCTATTTCATGATCTACCGTCCCCAGGCCAAGCGCGCCAAGACTCATCGCGATCTGATGAGCTCCCTGGCCAAGGGTGACGAAGTGCTCACCTCAGGTGGCCTGGTCGGCAAGATCGCCAAGGTCTCCGCCGATAGCGACTACATAGTGCTGGCCCTGAACGATCAGACCCAGGTCACCATCAAGCGTGATTTCGTCTCTGCCGTTCTGCCCAAGGGTTCTATCCAGTCCCTTTAATCTCCCGAGGAGCACAGCGTGTTAAATCGCTATCCGCTGTGGAAATACCTGATGGTGATCGTCGTGATCGCCATCGGTTTTCTATATGCAGCCCCCAATCTTTACGGCGAAGACCCGGCCTTGCAGGTATCTGCCAGCCGTGGTGCCGAAGTCAAACTAGAGACGCTCGATCAGGTGAAGGAGACGCTCGACGCGGCTCAGATCCCGGTCAAACATGCTGCGTTCGAACACGGTTTCATCCTGATCCGGTTCACCAATACCGAAGACCAGCTCAAGGCACGTGACATCGTCGCCAACAAGCTGGGCGACAACTTCATCACTGCCCTCAACCTGGCACCTTCCACCCCTGCCTGGCTCGAAGCCATCGGCGCCGCTCCCCTCAAGCTGGGTCTGGACCTGCGCGGTGGTGTGCACTTCCTGATGGAAGTGGACATGGCCGAGGCGCTGACCAAGCAGCAAGAGCAGATGGTGCAGGATTTCCGCTCCGAGCTGCGCACCCAGAAGATCCGTTACTCCGGCGTGCGCCGGGTGGGTGATCAGGTGCAGGTGGTGTTCCGCGAGGAGGCCGATCAGGCCAAGGCGGCCTCTTTCCTGCGTCGGCAGAATCCGGATCTCACCTTCACCACCGAGCAGAAAGGGGATGACTTCATCCTGCTGGCCGGCTTGAGTGAAGCCAAGATCAAGGAAGTGAAGAAGTACGCCCTCGAGCAGAACATCACCATCATCCGCAACCGGGTGAACGAGCTGGGTGTGGCCGAGCCGCTGGTACAACAGCAGGGTGCCGAGCGCATCGTGGTGGAATTGCCCGGTATCCAGGACACCGCCCGTGCCAAGGAGATCCTGGGGGCCACCGCGACCCTGGAGTTCCACATGGTCGATGAGGCCGCCGACATCCAGGCCGCTGCTGCAGGCCGGGTGCCGCCGAGCTCCAAGGTCTACAACGATCGCAACGGTCGTCCCGTGGTGCTGCAAAAGCGCGTGATCCTGACCGGTGACCACATAGTGGGTGCCCAGTCCGGTTTCGATGAATACAGCCGTCCCCAGGTCAACATCAAGCTCGATGGCCAGGGTGGCAACAAGATGGCCAACTTTACCAAGGACAACGTCGGTAAGGGCATGGCCACCGTCTTCATCGAGTACAAGCCGGTGGGTCAACCCGGTCCGGACGGCAAGCGCAAGTTCCGCAAGCAGGAGGAGGTGATCAACGTCGCCACCATCCAGTCGCGCCTTGGCAGCCAGTTCCGCATCACCGGCATCGACAACGCCAACGAAGCCCACAACCTGGCGCTGCTGCTGCGTGCCGGTGCCCTGATAGCCCCCATCCAGATCGTCGAAGAGCGCACCATAGGCCCGAGCCTGGGTCAGCAGAACATCGACAGCGGGATGGAAGCCATCGGCTGGGCCATGCTGGTGATAGTGCTGTTCATGGGGATCTACTACCGTGCGTTCGGTTGGGTGGCCAATCTGGCCCTCTCCATGAACCTGGTGCTGATCGTCGGCATCATGTCGATGATACCGGGGGCCACCATGACCCTGCCGGGTATCGCCGGTATCGTGCTGACGCTGGGCATGGCGGTGGATGCGAACGTGCTGATCTACGAGCGTATTCGTGAAGAGATCCGCAACGGCCGCGGGGTGCAGCAGGCCATCCACATGGGCTTTGACCGCGCCTTCTCCACCATCGCCGACTCGAACGTCACCTCGCTCATCACCTGTGTGATCCTGTTTGGCATCGGCACCGGCGCCATCAAGGGCTTCGCCCTGACCCTGGGCATAGGTCTGACCGCCTCCATGTTTACGGCCATTACTGTATCCCGCGCCATCATCAACCTGGCCTGGGGCGGACGGCGCATCGACAAGCTGCCGATCTAAGGAAGAGACATGTTTCAGATCCTACATTTTGAAAAGCCCATTCCCTTCATGCGTTTCGCCAAGTCGGGAATGGTGTTCTCTGCCTTGCTGACGATGCTCGCCCTGTTCTGCCTGTTCGATCGCGGCCTGAACTGGGGGCTGGACTTTACCGGGGGCACCACCATAGAGGTGGGGTTCCAGCAATCGGTGAGCCTGGACAAGATGCACGAAGCGCTGGACGAGCAGAAGATTGAAGGGGCGACCCTGCAGTTCTTCGGCTCCAGCCGCGACGTGCTGGTGCGCATGGCCCCCCAAGAGGGGGTCAAGGTCGAGCAGCAGGGCAACGAGGTACTGGCAGCCGCCAAGCTGATCGACGAGGGCGCCGTGCTCAAGCGGGTCGAGTTCGTCGGTCCTTCGGTGGGTGACGAGCTGGCGACAGACGGTGCCCTGGCCATGCTGGCCTCCATCCTCTGTATCCTGGCCTACGTGGCGGTGCGGTTCGAGTGGCGTCTGGCCATGGGGGGGATCCTCTCCCTGGCCCACGACGTCATCATCACCCTCGGCATCTTCGCCTACTTCCAGTACGAGTTCGACCTGACCGTGCTGGCGGCGCTGATGACCCTGGTGGGCTACTCCCTGAACGACACCATAGTGGTGTTCGACCGGGTGCGGGAGAATTTCCGCAAGGTGCGTCGGGGGGATACCGCCGAGATCATGGATCTCTCCATGACCGAGACCCTGAGCCGGACCATCATCACCTCGGGGTTGACCTTCGTGGTGGTGGTGGCGCTGCTGCTCAAGGGTGGCCCGCTGATCCACGGTTTTGCCATCGCCATGGTGATAGGGGTGGCCTTCGGGACCTACTCCTCCATCTATGTGGCGAGTGCCTCTGCCATGTTCTTCGGGGTCAAGCGAGAGCACATGCTGCCGACCCAGGTGGAAAAAGAAGGGGCGGATCAGCAAGAGATCCTGCCGTAACAGACAAGGGCGCCACAAGGCGCCCTTTCTCTTGGGGCGCGGCTGAGTCATTATGCTCCCCAGCCCCCATCCTCATTAACGCAAGGAGCAAGCCATGCAACACAATCCCCGTTTTCTGGCCCTGGTAGAGGCCATTCGCCCGCAGATACGGGAAACCGACGTGCACCAGATCAGGCGCTGGCAGGAAGAAGGCCGTGCTTTTCACCTGATCGATGTGCGGGAAGATAACGAGTGGGCGACCGGGCACCTGCCGGGGGCCGAACACCTGGGCCGCGGGGTGATGGAGCGGGACATCGAGACCCGTTTTCCCGATCCCGACACCGAGCTCTACCTCTATTGTGGTGGGGGATTTCGCTCCATCCTGGCGGCGGACAACCTGCGGAAGATGGGGTATTCCCGGGTGGTCAGCGTCGATGGAGGCTTTCGTGGTTGGCGTGATGCCGGATACCCTGTCGAATCCTGATTTATTTGAGGGATAGGGGTTGCGCCACATGACAAAAGGCCGGTTGACCTTTACCATATGCGGGGTCAAGCGTAAGCGTCGGAGTGTTCATTGAACGTCAGGATAGGGATTGGATACCTCACCGGTATCCTGTTGTTGCTCCCCATGTGGGGATGCAGCAGTAGCAGTCAGGTTACAGCGCCTCAAGTTCCCAAGCCGCAACCCGCTTCATTGGTATTGGCGACCCCCTTGCAGGTCTCCTACCAGAGCGAGTTGGCCTTGGCGCGACTCGGGCAGATGCTCAGTGAAATGGAATTGACGACCGAACAGCGCGCCGAACTCTTCTATGAGCGTGCCGTGGTGTTTGACCGGGTTGGCCTTCGTTCCCTCGCTCGGCTCGACTTCAACCGCGCCCTGCGGGAGAAGCCCGACTTTGCCGAGGCTTACAACTTCATCGGTGTCTATCTGGTTCAGCAACAGAACTATGACGAGGCCTATGAGGCATTCGATTCGGCACTCGAGCTCGCCCCGGATTACGATTACGCCTACCTCAACCGTGGCATAGCGCTCTATTACGGCAACAGGCCCGAGCTGGCCACCGCCGACATGAAGCGTTTCTACGAGGCGCAGCCGGAAGATCCCTACCGGGTGATCTGGCTCTATCTGGCCGAGCAGAAGCTCAACGGGCCGGCGGCCATGAGCCGGATGCGCGAGCGGCTGAACAAGTATGACGACGACGCCTGGAACTGGGATCTGGTCCGCCTCTATACCGGCGAGATCAACGCCACCCAGCTGATGGGCAACGTGGTGAAAGGGGTGAAGGACAACCGGGAGCTCGCCGAGCGCCTGTGCGAAACCTACTTCTACCTCGGCAAGTTCGAGCTGGCCAAGGGCAACCGCAAGGAAGCCATCAGCTACTTCAAGCTGGCGCTGGCCAACAACGTCTATGACTTCATCGAGCATCGCTATGCCCTGCTCGAGCTGGAGCTGATGGCGCGCAAGCCCTTGCCGCCGGGTGCCCAGGGCAAAAACAGCAAAGCGTGAGAAGGGCATCCGCCCCCAGTGAAAAAGGCCTCTTGATGAGGCCTTTTTGCTGTCTGTGACGCAGGTTGTGCCGTTATTCCACCAGGCTCATGCCGGGGATCTGCCGCCAGTAACCGTTGCAGTCCCGCTCCTGCTGCAGGGGGAGGGGGGCCTGACCCTGCTGGTTGGCCTTGAAACGGGCCAGCATGTCGAGTGTCTCCATCCCTTCGGGGGAGAGGCGCACCACATCCACCACTCCCGCCATGCCTTCGAGCTCGTTGCCGAGGTTGTAGCAGTAGCCGGACTGGGTCTGGATACCGTTGAGATTGAACACCTTCTGCCCCTCGCGGCTGCTGGCGAGGCGCCCTGTGGGGTAGTGGATGCAGGCGAGCTCGCAGTTGTCCTTGGGCTTGTCGAGGGAGCGGGCGGTGAAACAGCGCGCCGAATAGGCGAGCGGCAGGTGGCCGTAAGCGAACACCTCCACCTCGAACTGCTGGCGGGCCGCCCCCAGATCCTGGCTGAGCTGTACCAGCCAGTCACGGGAGAGCTCCACCGGCATCACCCAGCGCCGCATCCCCTGCTTGAGCAGCATGCACAGCACCTCGGCATTGTAGGCGTTGATGGCCGGGCCGCACACGAAGGGCAGCCCCGCCTCCCAGGCGAGCTGAACGGCGCCGAGATCGTTGGCCTCGACCATGAGATCGCCGTTGTCGACCAGCCGCTTGACCTCCTTGAGCTCAGACGGCGCCGAGATCAGCGCCAGGGTGGAGAGCACGGCCTGCTTGCCCGAGCTCGCCACCTGGCGGGCCAGGGCAATCCAGTCATCCCCTTTCAGTTCGCGGCGCTTGCTGCACACCGTCTCGCCCAGATAGATGATGTCGGCCTGGCTCTGCGCCGCGGCCTCATAGAAGGCCTGGGTATCGGCCTTGGGCCAGTAGAAGAGCAGGGGCCCGAGAGAGAATTGCATGATGTGCTCCTTTTATTGCCACTGGCGATGATAGGCGCCGAGGGTGGTCTGGCTTCCCTCGGAGACGCGGGCAAGCTGGGCATCCCACTCGCTCTTGACGCTGTAGGCGTCGGGGTTGGCCTGATAGGCGTCGATGGCGGCGCGCCAGACCCGGGTCACCTGTTCGACATAGGCGGGGCTGCGCTGGCGGCCCTCGATCTTGACCGACTGGATCCCGGTCTGGAACAGCTCGGGCAAGAGGCCGAGGGTGTTGAGGCTGGTAGGCTCCTCCAGGGCGTGGTAGGTCTGGCCATCCACCTCGAAACGCCCCTTGCACAGGGTCGGGTAGCCGGCGTTTTCCCCCGGGCCGTAGCGATCGATCAGCACCTCGTTGAGACGGGATTCGAGACCGCGGGGGGTCTCTTCCCAGCGTACGAACTTGGCGGGGGAGCAGGCGCCCACGGTATTGGGGCTCTCGCCCGTCATGTAGGAGGAGAGATAGCAGCGCCCCTCCGCCATGATGCAGAGGCTGCCGAAGGCGAACACCTCGAGGCCGACATCGGTCTCGCGGGCCAGCTGCCTGACCTGGTGCATGGAGAGCACCCGTGGCAGCACCACCCGGCCGACGTTGAAGTGCTGCTGGTAGAAGCGGATGGCGGCAGCGTTGGTGGCGCTGGCCTGGACCGAGACATGGAGCTCCATGTCGGGATGGTGGCGGCTGGCGTAATCCAGCACGGCGAGATCGGCGATGATGAGGGCATCGGCACCGAGCGCCACCCCTCTGTCCACCGCCTGCTTCCATCTGGCATCCGAGCCCGGGTGGGCGAAGGTGTTGATGGCGATGTGCAGCTTGCGGCCGTGCCGATGCACATAGTCCACCGCTCTTTCCAGCTTGCTGTCCGTGAAGTTGAGCCCGGCGAAGTGGCGGGCATTGGTGTCATCCTTGAAACCGATATAGACGGCATCGGCCCCGTTATCCACGGCTGTCTTCAGTGCCGGCAGGCTGCCTGCCGGGCAGAGTAATTCCATCGGGTACGCTCCGAGAGGGCAAAAATGCAAAAAGTGGCCCGATTGTATGCAGGCTTGGACCCCCGCTTTTTGACCTGAGGCAGCTTTAGGTGGCTTTACCCTTCTTGAGGTAAGTGGGCACAAGTTTGATTTTCAACAGGATCCTGAAAATTGCACTGTGTTTGAATGGGCAAAAAACTGGGAGTTCATCGTGTTTCAACAACTGCAACGCCGCCTGATCGAACAGGCCCCTCGTCTCTTGCGTCATCCCCTCAAGCTGGTGCCCTTCACCCTGCAGCAAAACCTGATGGAGGCCTTGCTGGCGCAGGCGTTCAAGGAAGCCATCCAGGACGGGGATTTCGCCTTCCTGGCGGGCAAGTGGCTCAAAGTCGAGGTATCGGATCTCGAGCTCTGCTGGTTCGTCAGCGAGCGAGAGGGAAAACTGGTGGTGGCCCGTGAATGCGAGCGAGCCGATGTCTGCTTCAGCGGCAGCAGCCAGGATCTCATCCTGATTGCCGGTCGCAAGGAGGATCCGGACTCCCTCTTCTTCCAGCGCAGGCTGAAGATAGAAGGGGATACCGAGCTGGGCCTCGAGGTGAAGAACCTGATGGACAGCCTGGATCTCGATGGGCTGCCCGGGCTGATGAAATATCCCCTGATGGATCTGGCCACCCTGATAGCGCGGGTGCGATCAGCGCAGGATCCGCTGCCCGCGCCTATGGCCTGAGCCGCGTCTCAGCTGCAGGGCCAGTCCCCGGGCATGATGGCGGTGACGCCGCCGGGCCCACAGGCAGCGACCGGCCCAGAGACAGGGGAGCAGGGCGAGCAGGGCCGTGGTGTCAGGCAGGCGCAGCAGCACCAGCCCGAGCGCCAGCCACAGGAAGGGCAGGGCCTCGTAGTACCACTCCGGTTGCAGCCAGCGCTTGGCGGGATAGATGACCAGATCGGTGCGCCTGTAGTTGGAGCGCATCATCCAGATGAGGGCGCCCACGGCAAACAGCAGGGTCGCCGCGAGCCAGAGCAGCGGGGAGTGGGCAAAGGACCACAGCGCGGCGGAGAGCAGCAGGTAAAGCAGCGGCAGTTGTTCATAGATCCAGGGGGGAAGCATGAGAGGGTGACTCCGGGTAATGCAGCTCGACCCTCTAAGGTTAGCCCTCCCTTTTCCCGCCTTCAGGCCGGTTGGTTATACGAACCATTACTTTTGTTCTGAAATGCAGGGTCAGAAGCGGTGCCAAAATAGCGATTGGTTATGTTACAATTGCGCGCCATTTTTGACTGAAGATTGACTGGGCATGTTGGATCAGATTCGTATCGTGTTGGTAAACACCTCGCACACAGGCAACATGGGGTCTGCGGCGAGAGCCATGAAGACCATGGGGCTGACGCAGCTGGTGTTGGTCGATCCGCAAGCCTTGCCAGATGACGATGCCATCGCCCTGGCGGCGGGGGCCGGCGATGTGCTGGCCAATGCCCGCATAGTCCCGACGCTGGACGACGCCATCGCCGATTGCGGCCTGGTCATCGGCACCAGTGCCCGATCCCGCACCCTGAGCTGGCCCATGCTGGATCCCCGTGAAGCGGGCGAGAAGCTGGTGACGGAAGGGGTGACGCACCCGGTCGCCCTGGTGTTTGGCCGTGAACGCACCGGCCTCACCAACGACGAGCTGCAGAAGTGCCACTACCACGTGGCCATCCCGGCCAATCCCGACTACAGCTCCCTCAATCTGGCCATGGCGGTGCAGACCCTCTGCTACGAGGTGCGCATGCACTGGCTGGAGGCTCAGGGGAGTGACACGGCGGGCGCAGAGGCGGAGCGGGCCGATTATCCCAGCGCGCAGCAGCTTGAAGGCTTCTATCTGCACCTGGAGCAGACCCTGCAGAAGACAGGTTTCATTGCCGATGATCACCCCGGTCATGTGATGAGCAAGCTGCGTCGTCTGTTCAATCGCGCCCGGCCGGAAGTGGTTGAATTGAATATATTGCGGGGCATTCTCACCTCGGTGCAGAAAGCCCGGCCACAGGATTAATCCCGACTGATTTACTCAAGCATATACTTGACTGTTTTAGTCGGGTATGTGACCATGTGCCCATATTGATTTGTTCGCAAGACGGTAAGGCATATGAGACTGACCTCAAAAGGACGTTACGCTGTGACAGCCATGCTAGACGTGGCGTTGCATGCAGAGCAGGGGCCCGTTCCCCTGGCTGATATTTCAGAGCGCCAGGGCATCTCCTTGTCCTATCTGGAACAACTGTTTGCCCGTCTGCGCAAGCATGGACTGGTGAGCAGCGTGCGCGGCCCGGGCGGTGGTTATCGCCTCGGCCTGGCCCCTGGCGAGATCTCGGTAGGTCAGGTGATCACCGCGGTCGATGAGTCGGTCGATGCGACCAAGTGTCTCGGCAAGGGTGGCTGCCACGGCGGTACCCAGTGTCTGACCCACTCCCTGTGGCGTGACTTGAGCGAGCGCATTTCCAGTTTCCTGGGGGACATCACCCTGGCGGAGCTGGTCGGTCAGGCCGATGTGCGCCGCATCGCCGGCAAGCAAGATGAACAAATGAAGACCGTGTTGTCCCTGGTTGACCGGGCAGAACGCGGTGATGTGAGCTTGAAAGTCCAACTATAAACGTGCTTTCCACGACGAGTCGCTGTGTGACCCCGTCGTAACGGAGAAAAACATGAAACTGCCTATTTACCTTGATTATTCGGCAACCTGTCCGGTGGACCCGCGTGTCGCAGAAAAAATGATGCAGTGCCTCACCATGGACGGCCTGTTTGGCAATCCTGCCTCCCGCTCTCACCGTTTCGGCTGGCAGGCCGAAGAGGCGGTGGACCTGGCCCGTAATCAAGTGGCAGAGCTGATTGGTGCAGATCCTCGCGAGATCGTCTTCACCTCCGGCGCGACCGAATCCAACAACCTGGCCATCAAGGGCATAGCCCACTTCTATGCTGGCAAGGGCAAGCACATCATCACCTCCAAGACTGAACACAAGGCGGTGCTCGACACCTGCCGTCAGCTGGAGCGTGAAGGCTACGAGGTGACCTACCTCGAGCCGATGCCTAACGGCCTGTTCACCCTGGAGCAGATCGAAGGCGCCCTGCGCGATGACACCATCCTAGTCAGCATCATGCACGTCAACAATGAGATCGGTGTGGTGCAAGACATCAACGCCATCGGCGAGCTGTGCCGCTCCCGCAAGGTCCTGCTGCACGTGGACGCGGTCCAGAGCGTGGGCAAGATCCCGGTCGACGTGGAAGCGCTGAAAGTGGATCTGCTCTCCATGTCTGCCCACAAGGTATACGGCCCGAAAGGCATCGGTGCACTGTACGTGCGTCGCAAGCCGCGGGTGCGCCTGGAGGCCCAGATGCACGGTGGTGGTCATGAGCGCGGCATGCGTTCCGGCACCCTGGCGACTCACCAGATCGTCGGCATGGGTGAGGCCTTCCGCATCGCCAAGGAAGAGATGGCGAGCGAGAGCCAGCACATCATGGCCCTGCGTCAGCGTCTGTGGGACGGCATCAAGAACATCGAAGAAGTCTATATCAACGGCGATCTGGACCAGCGTGTCCCGGGTAACCTGAACGTCAGCTTTGCCTATGTGGAAGGGGAATCCCTCATCATGGCGCTGAAGGATCTGGCTGTCTCTTCCGGTTCGGCCTGTACCTCGGCCAGCCTGGAGCCTTCCTACGTGCTGCGCGCCCTGGGCCTGAACGACGAGCTGGCACACAGCTCCATCCGCTTCAGCATCGGTCGCTTCACCACAGAGGAAGAGATCGACTACGCAATCAAGCTCATCTGCGACTCCATCGGTCGTCTGCGCGAGATGTCCCCCCTGTGGGAGATGTTCAAGGACGGCGTCGATCTGAACACGGTCGAATGGGCACATCACTGATCCTTGCCAGCGTGGCAAGTGTTTGGTGAACAACGGAATTAGCAGGAGTTAGATATGGCTTACAGTGAAAAAGTAATCGACCACTACGAGAATCCCCGCAACGTCGGTGGTTTTGACAAGAACGACCCCAGCATCGCGACCGGCATGGTCGGCGCCCCGGCCTGTGGCGACGTGATGAAGCTGCAACTGAAGATCAGCGACGACGGCATCATCGAAGACGCCAAGTTCAAGACCTACGGCTGTGGCTCCGCCATCGCCTCCAGCTCTCTGGTGACCGAGTGGGTCAAGGGCAAGACCCTGGACGAAGCCGCCGGCATCAAGAACACCGACATCGCCGAAGAGCTGGCCCTGCCACCGGTGAAGATCCACTGCTCCATTCTGGCGGAGGATGCCATCAAGGCCGCCATCGCCGATTACAAGCAGAAGAAAGGTCTCTAAGGTCCGGAGAGCAGTATGGCCATTACCATGACAGATGCCGCAGCGGCACGGGTTTCCTCTTTCATAACCAACCGGGGCAAGGGCATAGGCCTGCGCCTCGGCGTTAAGACCACCGGCTGTTCTGGCCTTGCCTATGTGCTCGAGTTTGTGGATGAGCTGGCCGCTGAGGATCAGGTGTTCGAGCAGAACGGTGTCAAGATCATCGTCGATGCCAAGAGCCTGATCCATCTGGATGGCACCGAGCTGGACTTCGTCAAGGAGGGCCTCAACGAGGGCTTCCAGTTCAACAACCCGAACGCCAAGGGCGAGTGCGGTTGTGGCGAGAGCTTCAGCGTCTAATCGATGAAGCCGGCAGCCTGCTGCCGGCTTTGCCGTTCAAGATGGATGGTGAGCAAGGCACTAGCCTTCGAGTCTGAGGACACAGAATGAATCATTTCGAGCTGTTCGGGCTGGCAGAGGGCTTCGAGCTCGATACCCGCCAGCTGGCAGACACCTACCGCCAGTTGCAAACCCGGTTTCACCCCGATCGTTTTGCCACCGCCCCCGAGCGGGAGCAGTTGGCCGCGGTGCAGCGTGCCGCCCAGATCAACGATGCCTTCACCACCCTCAAGTCCCCCCTGCGCCGAGCCGAATACCTGCTCTCCCTGCGCGGCACCGACATTCGAGGCGAGCAACAGACCCTGCAAGACACCTCTTTCCTGATGCAACAGCTGGAGTGGCGCGAGCGCCTGGCCGAGTTGAAAGGAGAAGCGGATCCTGAGGGGGCCATCGAAGATTTTCGTCGCGAGATCAGGCATGATCACCAGTCTCTGATGCAACGGCTGACCGATGCCCTCACCGCGGGTGAAGATCTGGCGGCGGCCGATTGCGTGCGCAAACTCAAGTTTGTCGACAAGCTCCTCGAGGAGCTGGAACGATTCGAAGACTCGTTGTTCGAGTCTTGACCCTCTAACGCTGGAATTGTGATTACCCATGGCATTACTGCAAATCGCCGAGCCCGGCCAGAGCGCCGCACCTCATCAGCACAAACGTGCCGTAGGCATCGATCTCGGCACCACCAACTCCCTGGTTGCCGCCGTACGCAGCGGCCAGGCCGACACCCTGTGTGACGAGCAGGGGCGCGATCTGCTGCCCTCTGTGGTGCACTATCAGGCTGGCCAGGACGCCGCCATCAGGGTGGGCTTTGACGCCAAGCGCGAAGCCGCCCTCGATCCCCACAACACCATCGTCTCGGTCAAACGGATGATGGGCAAGGCGCTGGCCGACATGGATACCCGTCAGCAGCCTTACGAGTTCGTGGCCGCCGACAACGGCATGCCCCAGATCCAGACTCGCCAGGGGCTGGTCAATCCGGTGCAGGTCTCGGCGGAGATCCTGAAAAAACTGGCCGAGCGCGGCGCCGCCTCCCTGGGGGGCGACCTCGACGGCGTGGTCATCACAGTGCCCGCCTATTTTGACGACGCCCAGCGCCAGGGCACCAAGGATGCGGCCCGTCTGGCCGGCCTGCACGTGCTGCGCCTGCTCAACGAGCCCACCGCCGCCGCCATCGCCTACGGCCTCGACTCCGGTCAGGAAGGGGTGATTGCCGTCTATGACCTCGGTGGCGGCACCTTCGACATCTCCATCCTGCGTCTGCATCGCGGGGTGTTTGAGGTGATGGCCACCGGCGGCGACTCGGCGCTGGGAGGCGATGACTTCGATCACCTGCTGGCGGACTGGATCAAGGCGCAAGCCGGCCTGAGCGGCCAGCTCGATGCCCGCACCCAGCGCGAGCTGCTGGACGTGGCGGCGGCGGTCAAGCACGGCCTGACGGATGCCGACCGCGTTGCCTGCACCTTTGCCGGCTGGCAGGGGGAGGTGAGCCGCAGCCAGTTCGACGAGCTCATCCTGCCGCTGGTCAAGCGCACCCTGCTGGCCTGCCGCCGCGCCTTGCGCGATGCGGGGCTCGAGCAGGTGGAGGTGCTGGAAGTGGTGATGGTGGGGGGCTCCACCCGGGTGCCGCTGGTGCGCGAGCTGGTGGGGGAGTTCTTCCAGCGTACGCCCTTGACCAGCATAGATCCGGACAAGGTGGTCGCCATCGGGGCTGCCATCCAGGCCGACATCCTGGTGGGCAACAAGCCCGATGCCGAGATGCTGCTGCTGGACGTGATCCCGCTCTCCCTCGGTCTTGAGACCATGGGGGGGCTTGCCGAGAAGGTGATCCCGCGCAACACCACCATACCGGTGGCCCGCGCCCAGGAGTTCACCACTTTCAAGGATGGCCAGACTGCCATGGCCATCCACGTGGTGCAGGGAGAGCGCGAGCTGGTGGCGGATTGCCGCTCCCTGGCCCGCTTCACCCTGACCGGTATTCCGCCCATGGCGGCCGGCGCCGCCCACATTCGCGTCACCTTCCAGGTGGATGCGGACGGACTGCTGTCGGTCAGCGCCATGGAGAAGTCCTCCGGCGTGCAGGCGGAGATCCAGGTCAAGCCCTCCTATGGCTTGGCGGAAGAGGACATCCTCAGCATGCTGAGCGCCTCCATCGCCAATGCCCAGCAGGACATGGATGCCCGCATGCTGGCGGAGCAGCAGGTCGAAGCCGATCGGGTGGTGGAGAGCCTCAATGCGGCGCTGGCCGCCGATGGCGAGGCGCTGCTGAGTGCCGCCGAACGTGCCGAGATCGACACCGCGATCACTCATCTGCTGGCCATGCGTGCCACCGGCACAACCAATCAAATCAAAGATGCCATCGAGGCGGCGGATGCCGTCAGTGGCGAGTTTGCGGCCCGTCGCATGGATGCGTCCATTCGCAAGGTGCTGACCGGCCAAAACGTCAACAAGGTGTAATATGCCCAAACTGATCATTCTGCCTCACCCCGAACTCTGTCCGGACGGCGCCGCCCTCGAGGGCGCGACCGGTGAGACCATACTGGACATCGCCCTGCGCAACGGCATCGAGATCGAGCATGCCTGCGAGAAGTCCTGTGCCTGTACCACCTGCCACTGCGTGGTGCGGGAGGGGTTTGACTCCCTCGAGCCGAGCGATGAGCTGGAAGACGACATGCTGGACAAGGCATGGGGACTGGAGCCGGAATCCCGCCTGAGTTGCCAGGCCCGTCTAGCGGACGAGGATCTGGTGGTGGAGCTGCCCAAGTACACCATCAACCTTGCCTCCGAGCGTCATTGATTGACCCGCTAATTACACATGAGTGAATTGCGCGTGCAGCATCCCATGGTGCAGTGATGATATGGTGAAGGCCGTACCCCTCGGGGGAACGGCCTTTTTTGTCTCCGTTACCCCGCGTTGTTAATGAATCGTGCCAAGAAAAAAGGAAGCAAGAGAAGATGGCTGACATGATGAAGGTACTGTTATCCGCCCAGGCCGCTGCCGCCCACTGGGGTGAAGGCGCCCTGCTCAGTTTCAGCGGTGAGGAGACCCTGATCCACCTGGGCGCCACCGCCCAGCAGCAGGATGCCCTGCGCACCATTCAACGGGCGGCCCGCCGACTCGAATCGAGCGGCATCAAGGGGGTGAGCCTGGCCGGTGAGGGCTGGGATCTGGAGCGTCGCTACGCCTTCGCCCAGGGCTTCTACGCCGCCAAGGGACAGCGTGAACTGGACTTCGGCGAGCAGAGCGCAGCGGATGCCCTCGAGCTGGAGGCCCTGGTCAAGGCGACCCGCTGGGTGCGCGAGGTGACCAACGGTTGCCCGGAAGAGATCTACCCCATGAGCCTGGCGGAGTCCGCCCTGCTGCTGATCCGCGGCCTGGGTGGCGATCAGGTCACCGCCCGCATCACCGCAGGGGAAGCCCTGCGGGAGGCCGGCCATATCGGGATCTGGTCGGTGGGCCGCGGCAGCGAGCGCGAGCCCGTGCTGCTGGAGCTGGACTACAACCCCACCGGGGATCGCAACGCCCCCGTGGTGGCGGCCCTGGTGGGCAAGGGCATCACCTTCGACTCCGGTGGCTACTCCATGAAGTCCTCTGACAACATGCTGCCGATGAAGTCCGACATGGGCGGGGCCGCCATGGTAACCGGCGCCCTGGCGCTCGCCATCAGCCGCGGCCTCGACAAGCGGGTGAAACTCATCCTCTGCTGCGCCGAAAACCTGGTCTCAGGCCACGCCTTCAAGCTCGGTGACATCCTCACCTACAAGAACGGCATCTCGGTGGAGATCCAGAACACCGACGCCGAAGGGCGTCTGGTGCTGGCCGACGGCCTGCTGGCGGCCTCCGACAGCGGCGCCGCCCACATTCTCGATGCCGCCACCCTGACCGGCGCCGCCAAGACGGCGCTGGGCCGCGACTACAACGCCGTGTTTGCCTTAGACGAACGGGAGCAGGCGCGCGCCCTGGCCGCCGCGAAAGCCGAGAACGAGAAGGCCTGGCCCCTGCCGCTGGAACCCTGGCATGTGGGGCAGCTCACCTCGGCCTTCGCCGAGCTGGGCAACGTGGCCTCCGCCGAAGGCACCGCAGGTGCCACCACGGCCGCCGCGTTCTTGTCGCGCTTCGTCCGTGACGAGGGCAAGGGCTGGGTGCACCTGGATCTCGCCGCCTCCTATCAGAAATCCGGCAACGAGCTGTGGGCGACCGGCGCCAAGGGGCATGGTCTACGCACCATAGCGCGCTGGTTGCAGGAGATTGCTGCATGAACATCTGCTTGAATCACGAGTGGCGCCGTGAAGTGCGCCAGATGCCGGCAGGCCAGGCCTGCGCATCCATGATTGCGCGCTGGTTGCAGGAGGTTGCTGAATGAACATCTGTTTGAATCACGAGTGGCGCCGTGAAGTGCACCAGATGCCGGCAGGCCAGGCCTGCGCATCCATGATTGCCTGCTGGTTGCAGGAGGTTGCTGCATGAACATCTGTTTGAATCACGAGTGGCGCCGTGAAGTGCGCCAGATGCCGGCAGGCCAGGCCTGCGCATCCATGATTGCGCGCTGGTTGCAGGAGGTTGCTGAATGAACATCTGTTTGAATCACGAGCGGCGCCGTGAAGTGCGCCAGATGCCGGCAGGCCAGGCCTGCGCATCCATGATTGCCCGCTGGTTGCAGGAGGTGACGGCATGAATATCTGGCTGAGCCGTGAATTTGCCGCCCCCGAGTGGGGCGAGGGGGCGCTGCTCTCCCACCGTGCCGATGGCATGGTGATCCACCTGGTGACGGCGTCCCCCTTGCTGGATATCCAGCAGGCGGCCCGCCGTCTCTGTGGTCAGGGGATCCAGAAGGTCGCCCTGTGCGGTCACTGGGAGCGCGAGCAGCAGTGGGCCTTCGCCCAGGGGCTGCAGACCCCCAAGGCAGAGGTGGAGCTGCAGTGGGCGACTTCGTCCGAAGAGGACAGGGAGGAGCTGGAGGCGCGCTGGCTGTGTGGGCGCTGGGTGCGCGAGATGACCAATGCCACTCCGGAGCAGCTGGGGCCGCTGGAGCTGGCGGTGGAGGCGGCGGCCTTCATCACCGAGTTGGCGCCGGATCGCGTCAGTCACCGCATCCTCAAGGGTGAAGCCTTGCAGCAGGCGGGCTGGGTCGGTCTCTATCAGGTCGGCCGCGGCAGCGATCGCGAGCCCGTGATGCTGGAGCTGGACTACAACCCCACCGGGGATCGCAACGCCCCCGTGGCGGCGGCCCTGGTGGGCAAGGGCATCACCTTCGACTCCGGCGGCTACTCGATGAAAACCTCCCAGGGCATGCTCACCATGAAGCATGACATGGGGGGAGCGGCCATCGTCACCGGCGCCCTGGCGCTGGCCATACTGCGCGGCCTCGACAAGCGGGTGAAGCTCATCCTCTGCTGTGCCGAGAACCTGGTCTCCGGCCATGCCTACAAGCTGGGCGACATCCTCACCTACAAGAACGGCACCACGGTCGAGATCGTCAACACCGACGCCGAGGGGCGCCTGGTGCTGGCCGACGGCCTGCAGCTCGCCGGTGAATCCGGTGCGCCCCTCATCATAGACGCTGCCACCCTGACGGGCGCCGCCGTGATGGCACTGGGGGGACGCTACAACGCCTTGTTCGGCCTCGACAAGGGGCTGGTGAGCCGCGCCATGGCCTACTCGGATGCGGAGCAGGAGCCGGCCTGGCCGCTGCCGCTCGAGCCCTGGCACCGCCAGCAGTGCCCGTCCCACTATGCCGATACGGCCAACAGCCGTCCGGTGCCGGGCGGTGGTCCGGGCGGCGCCTCCAACGCGGCGGGTTTCCTCTCCCGCTTCGTCGGCAATGAAGGGCGGGGCTGGCTGCACGTGGATCTGGCCGCCTGTTTCAGCGAGAACGGTGACAACCTCTGGGCCCCCGGGGCCAACACCCTGGGGATGCGCACCATAGCCCATACCCTGCTGGCGGAGACGCGCCGAGGGGCATGACAAGGCAGAAAGGGCACCTCGGGGTGCCCTTTTCAACGGTGCTGGGAATATGAGCAATAGATAGGGTTTTAGCGGGTTAGCGTGACGATCGTGCACAAGCTCACGTTTTTTCTCAGTGCCATGGCACAAGATGAGTCACCATGTTGTTTCAAGGAATTTTTTGTTTAATAAAAAGTTGCTTTTTTGTGTGTTATTTCGTTTTTTGTTTACGTATAATCGCCGCCGAACATGGATTCCTACAATAAAACTCTGTAGTTAAGGAAAGAACTCAATGGCTATCGAACGTACCTTCTCTATCGTCAAGCCGGACGCGGTCAGCAAGAACCTGATCGGTGCCATCTACAGCCGCTTCGAGAGCGCCGGCCTGAAAGTGGTCGCCGCCAAGATGCTGCACCTGAGCAGCGAGCAGGCCGCCGGTTTCTACGCCGAACACCAGGGCAAGCCTTTCTATGATGGCCTGGTCGCTTTCATGACCTCGGGTCCCGTCATGGTACAGGTGCTGGAAGGGGAAGACGCCATTCGCCGTCATCGCGAAATCATGGGCGCCACCAACCCGAAAGAGGCCCTGGCCGGCACCCTGCGCTCCTGCTACGCCGAGAGCATCGATCGCAACGCGGTGCACGGTTCCGATGCCCCGGCCTCTGCCGCCCGTGAAATCGCCTACTTCTTCTCCGACGCCGAGATCTGCCCGCGCGGCTGATTTTCGTCAGGAGATCATCAAGGGAGCCTCGGCTCCCTTTTGTTTTTTGGTCATTCGGTCAATATCCACTTATTCTCCAGGTGGAAAGGCAGACCCATTATTTGTACAATGCCGCCCCCTGACGTAGGTCAGCCGATAATTTATGAAGTGTGTGAGCTGAGGCCCTTGATGAGCGAAACAAAAACCAACCTGCTGGATCTCGATCGGGATGCCATGCGTGCCTTCTTCGTCGAGCTGGGCGAGAAGCCGTTCCGGGCAGATCAGATAATGAAGTGGATCTACCACTCCGGTTGTGATGACTTCGATCAGATGAGCAACGTCAACAAGGCGTTGCGTGAGCGTCTCAAGGCCATTGCCGAGATCCGGGCCCCCGAGATCAGCCGTGAACAACGCTCCGCGGATGGCACCATCAAGTGGGCCCTGCAGGTCGGGGATCAGGAAGTCGAGACCGTCTACATCCCGGAAGCGGATCGCGCGACCCTGTGCGTCTCCTCCCAGGTCGGCTGCGCCCTGGCGTGCACCTTCTGCTCCACCGCCCAGCAAGGTTTCAACCGCAACCTGAAAGTCTCCGAGATCATCGGCCAGGTCTGGCGTGCCGCCAAGGTAGTGGGTGGCAAGCGCTCCATCACCAACGTGGTGATGATGGGCATGGGCGAGCCGCTGCTGAACCTCGCCAACGTGGTGCCGGCCATGAGCCTGATGATGGATGACTTCGGTTTTGGCATCTCCAAGCGCCGGGTCACCCTCTCCACCTCCGGTGTGGTGCCGGCACTGGACATGCTGGGGGACCAGATCGACGTGGCCCTGGCCATCTCCCTGCATGCGCCGAACGACAAGTTGCGTTCCGAGATCATGCCGATCAACGACAAGTACAACATCGAGGCCTTCCTCGCGGGGGTGCGCCGCTATCTTGCCAAATCCAACGCCAATGGCGGCCGGGTGACGGTGGAGTATGTGCTGCTCGATCATATCAATGACGACATGCAGCATGCCCACGAGCTGGCGCAGGTTCTCAAAGAGACCCCTTGCAAGATCAACCTGATCCCCTTCAACCCCTTCCCGGGCAACCCGTTCGGCAAGCCGAGCAACAGCCGCATCGACCGTTTCTCCAAGGTACTGATGGAATACGGCCTGACCGTCATCGTGCGCAAGACCCGCGGAGATGACATAGACGCGGCCTGCGGCCAGCTGGTGGGGGAGGTGATCGACCGCACCAAGCGCACTATGAAAAATCGGATGCAACAGGATGGGATTTCCGTCAAAATGGTTTAACTCGCTAAGCCATTGTATAGACAGGAAATGGATATCCGTACATTGATCGTAGTGGCAGCGCTCTGCGCGCTGCCTGGCTGTGTCACCGAGACCACTTACGCTGGCCAGAATTCGACCCAGCGTGAAGTGGGTCCCGACTTCAAGGCGGCTGCCCAGACCCGTCTCGATCTGGGTATTCAATACCTGCGTCAGGGCAATGCCGAACAGGCCAAGTTCAACCTTGACCGGGCCCTCCAGTACGATCCCAGCAATCCTCAGGTCTACATCGGCTTCGCCTATTTCTACCAGCAGGTATCCGATTTCAAGGCGGCCGAGGAGAACTACAAGAAGGCGCTCTCCATGGATCCGACCAATGCTGACGCGATGAACAACTACGGTGCCTTCCTGTGCAACCGTGGGCGTTTCGAGGAGGCGGAGAAGGCATTCCTGCAGGCGGTCAGCCAGCCAGATTACGTCAAGATCGCCGATACCTACGAGAATGCGGCGCTCTGCTCGATGCAAAATAACAGAAATGACAAGGCCAACGAGTACTATCGTCTGGCCTTGGGGTATAATCCCCGCAATCCAAGGTTATTGCTGGACATGGCCGAGCTTTCCATGAAAGATGGCAAGCTGCCTGATGTGCAGTCTTATCTCGTGCGTTTTGCCGAAGTGGCAGACGAAAACGAGGAGAGCCTCTGGCTCCGGCTAAGGCTGGCCCAGGCCATGGACAAACCGGCATTACTTCACCAATTCGGGACTGAGCTGGTAAGGCAATATCCCACTTCGCAACAAGCCAAGCGTTACTTAGCCAATGACTACTGAACAGCCACACGATTTTCAAGACGACTCCCAGGCAGTGGGCCCAGGCCAGCTGCTGCGCAACGCCCGTGAACAGCTTGGCTGGACACGAGAGCAGGTTGCGTCCCGCATTCACCTTCGTCTGACCCTGATCGCCGCCATCGAGGCGGATACCTATGACAAGCATACGTCCCACACCTTCATTCGCGGCTATCTGCGCGCCTATGCCAAGCTGGTCGGCATTCCCGAGGAGACCATACTCGCGGCCTACGACAAGCTGGGGCTGACGCCGCCCGATAACATCGACATGCAGAGCTTCTCCCGCCGCTCCCGCCAGCAAGCCAACGACAGTCGGCTCAAGGTGGTGACCTGGCTGGTGATCCTGGTGTTGATCGCCCTCTCCATCGCTTGGTGGTGGCAGAGCACGGCACGTCGTTCCGCCGGGGATGAAGCCCTGGCGGCGAGCGAGATGGGCACGGCGCAGACAGTGTCGGTCGCCAATGTGACACCCACGGTGGACGTGGCCGACCCCGTATTGCCCGTGGCCTCCGATGTCGTGGCGACTGAAGTCGTTGTGAGTGACGCCGCCGCCACCGCGCCGGACGTCGTTGCCGCGACCAGTGCCGCCCTGTCTACCGAGGCTTCATCTGCTGAGGCAACCCTGGCGCCGGCAGAGACGGCCGCCACCGAACCTGGCAAGGCGCCCCAGCTCAAGATGAGCTTCACCGCCGACTGCTGGCTGGATGTCAAGGATGCCAACGGCAAGACCCTGTTCAGCGGTCTGAAGAAGGCGAACGACGAGCTTGTGCTGGAAGGACCCGAGCCACTCAAATTCATCATTGGCGCGCCCATGGCGGTCAATCTCGAATACCAGGGCAAGTCCTTCGACATGAGCCGTTACAACAACGGCCGGACTGCTCGCTTCTCACTGCCGCAGGAGTAATCTGTCCGCCATGTCCGCTCACGAATCCCCCATTATTCGTCGTCAATCCAGGCAGATCATGGTCGGCAATGTGCCGGTTGGGGGCAACGCCCCCATCACGGTGCAAACCATGACCAACACCAAGACCACGGATGTCGCCGCCACCGTCGAGCAGATCCAGCGGATCGAGCGGGTTGGCGCCGACATAGTCCGGGTCTCGGTACCCACCATGGAAGCGGCGGAAGCCTTCCGGCTCATCAAGCAGCAGACCCGCATTCCCATCGTCGCCGACATCCACTTCGACTACCGCATCGCCCTGAAAGTGGCCGAGTACGGTGCCGACTGCCTGCGCATCAACCCGGGCAACATCGGCAACGAAGAGCGGGTGCGCGCCGTGGTCGACTGTGCCCGTCATTACAACATTCCGATCCGCATCGGCGTCAACGGCGGCTCCCTGGAGCGTGACATCCAGGAAAAGTATGGCGAGCCGACCCCGGAAGCCCTGCTCGAGTCGGCCATGCGCCACGTGGATTACCTGGATCGCCTCAACTTCGAGAACTTCAAGGTGAGCGTCAAGGCCTCCGACGTCTTCCTGGCGGTCGGTGCCTATCGCCTGCTGGCCAAGCAGATCGACCAGCCGCTGCACCTGGGGATCACCGAGGCGGGCGGCTTCCGTGCTGGCGCGGTGAAATCCGCCATCGGGCTCGGCATGCTGCTGGCCGATGGCATAGGCGACACCATCCGCATCTCCCTGGCTGCCGATCCGGTGGAAGAGGTGAAGGTGGGCTTCGACATTCTCAAGTCCCTGCGCATCCGCTCCCGTGGCATCAACTTCATCGCCTGTCCCTCCTGCTCCCGTCAGGAGTTCGACGTGATAGGGACGGTGAACGCCCTGGAAGAGCGGCTCGAGGACATCATCACCCCGATGGACGTCTCCATCATAGGCTGCGTGGTGAACGGCCCGGGCGAGGCCCTGGTCTCGGATCTCGGCCTTGCCGGCGCCGCCAACAAGAGCGCCTTCTATGAAGGGGGCCAGCGGGTCGACAGGCTCGACAACAAGGATCTCATCCCGACCCTGGAGCGCCGTATCCGCGCCCGGGCGGCCATGCTGGATCCGGCCAACCAGATCCAGGTGGACAAAGGTTGAACCATTGAGGGGCCACCTGGGGTGGCCCCGGCTTTAGGTTGTTGATTTTACATCCCGCATCCGGGCACCCTGATTTTACCTCGGGGCCGAAAATCCCTATAATGCGGCCAAATTTTACCTCTTTTTCTCGAGTATCAACGTGGCAAAACAGATCCAAGCTATTCGCGGTATGAATGATTGCCTGCCGGAGCAGAGCCCGGTATGGCAGAAAGTGGAACAGATCCTGCGCCAGGTCGTCGCCAGCTACGGCTACAGCGAAGTGCGCATGCCCATCGTCGAGCAGACCCATCTGTTCAAGCGCGCCATCGGTGAAGTGACCGACGTGGTCGAAAAAGAGATGTACACCTTCGAAGACCGCAACGGCGACAGCCTGAGCCTGCGTCCGGAAGGGACAGCCAGCTGCGTCCGTGCCGGTATCGAACACGGCCTGCTCTACAACCAGGAACGCCGGATGTGGTACATGGGCCCCATGTTCCGTCACGAGCGTCCCCAGAAGGGCCGTTATCGCCAGTTCCACCAGTTCGGGGTCGAGCTGTTCGGCATCAACGGGCCTGACATCGACGCCGAGCTCATCATGCTGACCCACCGTCTGTGGCGTCTGTTCGGCATCCAGGATCACGTCACCCTGCAGCTCAATACCCTGGGTCAGAGCAGCGAACGTGCTGCCTATCGCGATGCCCTGGTGGCCTACCTGGAGCAGTACAAGAGCGAGCTGGACGAAGAGAGCCAGCGCCGTATGTACAGCAACCCGCTGCGGGTGCTCGACTCCAAGGACGAGAAGGTTCAGGCCATTCTGGTGAACGCCCCGCGTCTGTTCGATCACCTGGGCGAAGAGAGCCTGGCCCACTTCGAGGGGCTCAAGCGCCTGCTCGAGTCCGCCGGCATCCAATACGAGGTGAACGAGCGTCTGGTGCGCGGTCTCGACTACTACAACCTCACCGTGTTCGAGTGGGTGACGAGCAGCCTGGGGGCCCAGGGCACCGTCCTGGCCGGTGGCCGTTACGACGGTCTGGTGGAGCAGCTCGGTGGTCAGGCGACCCCGGCCGTGGGCTTCGCCATGGGCATGGAGCGTCTGGTGCTGATGCTCGAAACCCTAGAACTCAACGCCGATATCCGCCCGGCGGTGGATGTCTATCTCTGCATGGTGGGCGAGGGGACTGAGCAGGCTGGTTTCCAGCTTGCCGAGCGTCTGCGCAACGCCCTGCCGGACCTGCGTCTGATGAGCCACTGCGGTGGCGGCAACTTCAAGAAACAACTCAAGCGTGCCGACAAGAGCGGCGCGGCCATTGCCCTGATCCTCGGCGAGACCGAGGTGCAAAGCGGGGAGATCACCATCAAATATCTGCGTGGCCAGGCCGAGCAACAGACCGTCTCGGTCGATGCCGCCATCGCCCTGCTGGCAGCTAAAGGAGAGTAAGCTGTGGAAGTGTATACCACTGAAGAACAACAGGTTGAGGTCATCAAGAGCTGGTGGAAAGAGAACGGCACCTCGGTACTCGCCGGGACCGTGATCGGTCTGGTCGGCCTCTTTGGCTGGCGTTACTACAACGAGCTGCAGCAGACCAACCAGGAAGCCGCCTCTCAGGCTTACAACGCCATGACAGCCCAGCTCGCCAAGGGGGACGATGCCGCCCTTGAGCAGGCCAAGAGCTTCATCAGCGCCCATCAGGGCGACGCCTATGCCGAGCTGGCCGCCCTGCAACTGGCCGCGGCTGCGGTCAAGGCGGGCAAGCTGGATCTGGCTGCCGAGCAGCTGACCCAGGTGGCCGCGAATGGCGACGAGAGCATCAAGCCCATCGCCGCCCTGCGCCTGGCCCGGGTGCTCAAGGATCAGGGCAAGGCCGACGAGGCCCTGGCCCAGCTTGGCAAGATCAACAACGACGCCTTCAAGGCCCAGGTGGCGGAAGTGCGTGGTGATGTCCTGCTGGGGCAGGGCAAGCCCGAAGAGGCGCGCGATGCCTATCAGGTGGCGGCCGATGCCGGCGGCCTGCAGAGCAGCGCCGAACTCAAGCTGAAGATGGACGATCTGGCGCTGCCAGCGGTCACTGCAGGTGAGGCTCCGGATGCGTAATCTGTACAAGAAAATGGCGCTGGGGGTGGCAGTCTCCCTGGCCCTGCAGGGCTGCTCCCTGTTCAGCTCCGAGGAAGACCTGACCCCGATGGCGCCTCTGCCCGTGGTGGAGTCCGCCTTCAGTGCCGATACCAAGTGGTCCTCCTCCGTGGGGGATGGCATAGGCGATTTCTACTCCCAGCTGCAACCCGTGGTGGAAGAGGATCACATCTATGCCGCCGCCCGTGATGGGGACGTGACCGCCTTCGATCGCAACAGTGGCGAGACCCTGTGGAGCGTGGATCTGGCAGACCTGCCGATCAATGCCGACAAGCGCAGCGCCCGCCTCTCCGGCGGTCTGGTCTCCCGCTACGGCAAGCTGTTCCTCGGCTCCGAGAACGGGGTGGTCTACGCCCTGAACGAAGCGAACGGGGAAGTGCTGTGGCAGACCACTGTACCCGGTGAAGTGGTGGCGAGCCCCGCCGTCGAGGATGGTCGCGTGGTGGTGCTGACCACCTCTGGCCGTCTGATGGCGCTCGATACCGATGAGGGCAAGCTGCAGTGGACCCTGTCCGAAGAGCAGCCGCCCCTAACCCTGCGCAGTGCCAGCACCCCTGTCATCACCAACGGCGCCGTGCTCTATGGCCGTGCCGATGGCAAGGTGGGCATCGCCCTCTTGAGCAACGGCCAGCCGGTGCGCCAGTCCAAGGTGGCCGACCCGCGCGGCGCCACCGAGCTGGATCGCATGGTCGACGTGGACGCCAGCCCGCTGATTGCCGGTGATGAGCTCTATGCCATCGCCTACAATGGCCAGCTGATGGCCCGCAAGCTGATGACGGGTGACGAGGTATGGAAGCGCAAGTATTCCGGCTACCGCGACATGGCGGTCACCGGCAATGCCATCGTGCTGACCGACAGCCGCAGCCATCTGTTTGCGGTCGACAGGCGCAATGGTCTTGAGCTGTGGTCCAACACCCAGCTGGAAAACCGCACCGTGACCGCTCCCGTTGTCCTGGGTGACTACGTGGTGGTCGGCGATGTGGAAGGTTACCTGTATTGGCTGGATCGGACCGACGGGTCCATCAAGGCCATGCAGCAGCTCGACAGCAGTGGTCTCTATGCCGCGCCCCTGGTGGACGGTGACACCCTGTATGTGCAGAGCCGTGGCGGCAAGTTGTACGCTATCAAGCGTCCCTGATCGCCCGTCAATCTGAATATCCGGCTCCTGGTCTTCGGACCCGGAGCCTTTGTCGTCTTGAGAATGAGGCTTTTATGACTCCTGTAGTAGCCCTGGTGGGCCGCCCCAACGTGGGGAAATCCACCCTGTTTAACCGCCTGACCCGTACCCGGGATGCCCTGGTTGCCGATTTTCCCGGCCTGACCCGGGACCGTAAATACGGCCAGGCGAAGTTGGGCGAGCTGGAATTTATCGTGGTCGATACCGGCGGTATCGATGGCACCGAGGAGGGGATCGAGCTGAAGATGGCCGAGCAGTCCCTGCTGGCCATCGAGGAAGCCGATGTGGTGCTCTTCATGGTGGATGCCCGTGCCGGTTTGACCGCCGCGGATCAGGCCATAGCCGAGCACCTGCGCAAGACCCACAAGAAGGTGTTCCTGGTCGCCAACAAGACCGACGGCATCGACGGTGACTCCGCGGTCTCCGAGTTCTACGGCCTGGCGCTGGGGGAGGTCTACCAGATCGCCGCCGCCCACGGTCGTGGGGTGCTGAGCCTGCTGGAGCTGGCGCTGGCCCCCCACCTTGAGACCCTGGTCGAGGCTGCCGCCGAAGAAGAGGCGCAGGAAGAGGAGGACTTCGACGAAGAAGCCCTGCTGCGCATGGTGGCCGCCGGTGATCTCGACACCCGGGAAGACACCAAGGAGACCCCGTTCGCCGACTTGCCCATCAAGTTCGCCATCGTCGGTCGCCCCAACGTCGGCAAGTCCACCCTGACCAACCGCATGCTGGGTGAAGACCGGGTCATCGTCTATGACATGCCGGGCACCACCCGTGACTCCGTCTACATCCCCATGGAGCGTGACGAGCAGAAGTACGTGGTCATCGACACCGCCGGCGTGCGTCGCCGCGGCAAGGTGCACGAGACGGTGGAGAAGTTCTCCGTCATCAAGACCCTCAAGGCCATCGAAGACGCCAACGTCTGCCTGCTGGTGATAGACGCCCGCGAGACCATCACGGATCAGGACTTGAGCATCCTCGGCTTCGTGCTGAGCAGCGGCCGCTCCGTGGTGCTGGTGGTGAACAAGTGGGACGGTCTGGATCAGAAGGTGAAGGAAGACATCAAGAACGAGCTGGACCGTCGTCTGGGCTTCATCGATTTCGCCCGCGTCCACTTCATCTCCGCCCTGCACGGCAGCGGTGTCGGCCACCTGTTCGAGTCCATCAACGAGGCTTACCAGTCCGCCACCCGTCGTACCAGCACCGCCATGCTGACCCGCATCATGCAGATGGCGCAGGAAGATCACCAGCCGCCTATGGTCAACGGTCGCCGGGTCAAGCTGAAGTATGCCCACGCCGGTGGCTACAACCCGCCGCGCATCGTGATCCACGGCAACCAGCTGAACGATCTGCCGGACTCCTACAAGCGGTATCTCATCAACTACTTCCGCAAGTCCCTGAAGATCATGGGTACCCCGATCCGGGTCGAGTTCCAGGAGTCGGTCAACCCCTTCGAGGGCAAGAAGAACACCCTGACCCTGAGCCAGGAGCGGCAACGGGATCGCCTGCTCAAGGCCAAGAACAAGAGCAAAAAATAAGCCCTGACGGCTGCCCTGGTGGCAGCCGTTTTTTTATCTGCAAGATGAGGGGCGAGCCCGGCGCGCCTGCCCTGGAGAGGAGATGACCATGAGTCTCTTGACATGCCCGGCCTGCCAGGCCGAGCTGGACAGCCGCAGCCCAGAGGCGAGCTGCGGCCAGTGCCATGCCCGCTATCGGATCCGGGCCCTGTGCCCGACCTGCCTGCATGAGCTTGAACGGCTTCGGGCCTGCGGGGCGGTGGATTACTTCTGCAACCACTGCAACAGCCTGGTCTCCAAACGTAGTGTCCAGTTTGAGCTGACGCCGGTCGAGGCATAAAAAGGCATTAAAAAACCCGGCCTTGGCCGGGTTTATGCTGTGTGCTCCGCAATCAGCAAGGTATAGGAGCGGTTGCGGTGCCATATCTTGCGTTTCATGTCGGCCAGCTTCAGCTTGCGTCTGGGGCTCCAGGCGCATCTGGTTTTTCTGGTCAACGTGGCTCTTCTGCGTGTTCGCATCTGGTTTTCCTCCCTGGTCATCCCGGCGACGCTGACGGCTCCCTGGCATGGGTTGCCATCGGTATCGCAAGTTGATGAATGTATTGCAATAAGCCTCTCTCAGACAGGCTCTGGTCTGGGGGAATGGTAACAGAGAATTCCCCCAGACGACACACCCCGCAGGGCTCAGGGGGTGATGATCTGGCTGACCACCTCGGCGATGATGGCGGGGCGCTGTGCCGGGGGGGCCTGCTCGCTGCCGTCGTCCTCGTCCAGAGCCTCGCGGCGATGGGCCTTCTGCTGCTCGTTGTCGAGCCAGAGCAGGCTCTGGTAGTACTGGCGTACGTTGTTGACGTAGTTGCGCGCCTCGCCACCCCGGGCATAGCCGTAGCGCACCTTGCGATGCCAGCGTGACTGCTGCAGCAGGGGCAACACCTCTTTCACGTCGCTCCAGGCGTCCGGGTTCTTGCCGAGCTGCTTGGTCAGGCGGCGGGCATCCATCATGTGGCCATAGCCGATGTTGTAGGCGGTGAGGGCAAACCACACCTTCTCGTCCGCCGGCACCGAGTCCGGCACCTTCTCCATCATCTCCTGCAGGTAGCGGGCGCCCCCCTTGATGCTCTCTTCCGGGTGGGTTCTATCGTTCACCCCCATCGCCTTGGCAGTGGGTTCGGTCAGCATCATCATGCCGCGCACCCCGGTGTAGGAGCGGGCCTGGGGGTCCCAGTGGGACTCCTGATAGCTGATGGCGGCCAGCAGGCGCCAGTCAATCTCCTTGGCGTGGGTCTGGAACAGCGCCTGGTACTTGGGCAGCAGGCTCTTGGCCCGCTTGAGGAAGGTGCGGGTGTCGACGAAATCGAAGTTCTGCACATGACCGAAGTACTTCTCGTCGAGCTTGGCGATGGAGCCATCCATGAAGCGCTGGCCGAAGAAGTCGATGATGCTGGCGTAGAGGCTGTCATCGGGCAGCTTGGTCATGGCCCAGGCCACTGTCTGCTTGCTGGCGAGGGTCAGCCCCTCGGTGAGCTCGGGGTAGTAGCGCTGGGTGCGGGCCAGTACGGTGTCCTGCACCACCGTGTAGTCCACCTCGCCGTCGGCGACCTGCTTGAGCAGCTCCTCCACGTCGGCGTCCCGGTTGATGCGCCAGCTCAGATTGGGGTACTGGCTGGCCATCTCCTTCATCAGATCCTCGCCGGTGGAGCCGGCAGGCACCACTATGGTGCCCTTGATGTCGCCGAGATCCTTGGGTCTGGGGGAGCCGTTGCGATAGACCAGCTTGGGGGAGACCTGGTAGAAGCCGGGGCCAAAGCGAAACAGCTTGCGCCGCTCCGGGGTCACGACGATGGCGGCGGCGGCGAGATCCAGCTTGCCCTTTTGCAGCTGTTCGACCAGCTCGGCGGTGGAGTAGGCCGGGACTATGGTCAGCTTGACCCCCAGCCAGTCGGCATAGTGCTGCGCCAGCTCGTAATCGAACCCCTGGGCGGTGTCGTCACGCTGGTAATAGGAAGTGGGACCATAGAGGGTGCCAACACGGATCTCGCCCCGTTGGCGGATCTGCTCCAGCTGGCTGGAGGGGGAATAGAAGTCACAGCCGGCCAGGGCCAGTGTCAGCAACATCCCGATAAACAGTCGAAAAATGCAGCGCAAGTAGGTGAGTACCCTTGTTGAAAAAATCGGCATTTGTCAAAAGAGAGGCACCTTTATACCAGAGAGTGTGGAGGGAGTCACATCGTGGGAGATGAGAAAAACGTTTGTTCGCGGTGAGCCTGATCCCTATAATACGCGCGTCTCAAATCCCCCCACACTCTAAAACTTGGTGAGAAAGGTATATGGAAATCTTGCGTGGTGCCCCAGCACTGTCTGAGTTTCGTGTCCACAAGCTGCTGCAGAGCTGCGCACAGAGAGGAGTAGAGATAGCAGACGTCTATGCCGAATACGTGCACTTTGCCGAGCTTTCGAGCCCGCTCTCGCCCCCGGAGCGAGCGACCTTGGGCCAGCTTCTGCGCTACGGCCCGACCATCCCTGAACACACCCCCAGCGGTCAGCTGTTTCTCGTTACCCCCCGCCCCGGCACTATCTCCCCCTGGTCTTCCAAAGCAACCGACATCGCCCACAACTGCGGCCTGAACCAGGTCAAGCGGCTGGAGCGCGGCATTGCCTATTACGTGCAGGCCAAGGGCGAGCTGACCGCAGCCCAGCGTGGCGAGGTCGCGGCCCTGCTGCACGATCGCATGATGGAGGTGGTGTTCGATGAGCCGAGCCAGGCAGCCGCCCTGTTTGCCCATCACGAACCGCGCCCCTTCACCCAGGTGGACGTGCTGGGCGGTGGCCGCAGCGCTCTGGCCTCGGCCAACATCGAGCTGGGCCTGGCGCTCGCCGATGACGAAATAGACTACCTGGTGGAGAACTTCACCCGGCTTGGTCGCAATCCCAACGACATCGAGCTCTACATGTTCGCCCAGGCGAACTCCGAGCACTGCCGTCACAAGATCTTCAACGCCGACTGGACCATAGACGGTGAGCAGCAGCCCAAGTCGCTGTTCAAGATGATCAAGAACACCTTCGAGCAGACGCCGGATCATGTCCTGTCTGCCTATAAAGACAACGCTGCCGTGATGGAAGGCAGCCAGGGTGGCCGCTTCTTCCCGAGCCCCGCCAGCGGCGAGTACCAGTATCACCAGGAGCGCGTCGACATCCTGATGAAGGTGGAGACTCACAACCACCCGACCGCCATCTCCCCCTTCCCGGGGGCGGCTACCGGTTCCGGCGGCGAAATTCGCGACGAGGGTGCGACCGGCCGTGGCGCCAAGCCCAAGGCGGGCCTGGTGGGCTTCTCCGTCTCCAACCTGCGCATCCCAGGTTTTGAGCAGCCCTGGGAGCAGGACTTCGGCAAGCCGAGCCGCATCGTCAGCGCCTTTGACATCATGCAGGAGGGGCCCCTCGGCGGCGCCGCCTTCAACAACGAATTCGGTCGTCCCGCCATCCTCGGCTATTTCCGTACCTTCGAAGAGCAGGTGCCGAGCCACAACGGCGTCGAAGTGCGCGGTTACCACAAGCCCATCATGCTGGCGGGCGGCATCGGCAACATCCGCAGCGAACACGTCCAGAAAGGGGAGATCCCGGTCGGCGCGGCGCTGATCGTGCTGGGCGGCCCGGCCATGAACATCGGCCTGGGGGGCGGCGCCGCCTCCTCCATGGCCTCCGGCCAGTCTGCCGAAGACCTCGATTTCGCCTCGGTGCAGCGGGACAACCCCGAGATGGAGCGCCGTTGCCAGGAGGTGATCGACCGCTGCTGGCAGCTCGGCGATGACAACCCCATCGTCTTCATCCACGACGTGGGGGCCGGTGGCCTCTCCAACGCCATGCCGGAGCTGGTGAACGACGGCGATCGGGGCGGTCGCTTCGACTTGCGCGCCATCGCCAGCGACGAGCCGGGCATGAGCCCGCTGGAGATCTGGTGCAACGAGTCCCAGGAGCGCTATGTGCTGGCGGTCGCCCAGGAGAAGCTGCCCCTGTTCAAGGCCCTGTGCGAGCGCGAGCGCGCTCCTTATGCCGTGATCGGCACCGCCACCGAAGAGAAGCATCTGACCCTCTCCGACAGCCACTTTGACAACCAGCCCATCGACCTGCCGCTGGACGTGCTGCTCGGCAAGGCGCCCAAGATGCACCGCGACGTGCAGACCCTGCCCGCCCAGGGCAAGGCGCTGCAACTGGATGGCATCACCCTCAGCGACGCCGCCGAGCGGGTGCTGCGTCTGCCGACTGTGGCGGAGAAGTCCTTCCTCATCACCATCGGCGATCGCACCGTGACCGGTCTGGTCAACCGCGACCAGATGGTCGGCCCCTGGCAGATCCCGGTGGCCGATTGCGCCGTCACCGCCGCCACCTACGACAGCTATCACGGCGAAGCCATGTCCATGGGGGAACGCACCCCGGTGGCGCTGCTGTCCCATGCTGCATCGGCCCGCATGGCGGTGGCCGAGGCCCTGACCAACCTGGCACCGGCTCATATCGGCTCCCTCAAGCGGGTCAAGCTCTCCGCCAACTGGATGTCCGCCGCCGGTCACCCGGGGGAAGATGCGGGCCTCTACGAAGCCGTGAAAGCGGTGGGCGAGGAGCTCTGCCCGGCCCTTGGCATCACCATCCCGGTGGGCAAGGACTCCATGTCCATGAAGACCCGCTGGCAGCAGGACGGCGAAGAGCGCAGCGTCACCTCGCCGCTCTCCCTGCTGATCTCCGCCTTTGCGCGGGTCGAGGACGTGCGCAATACCGTGACCCCGCAACTGCGGACCGATCTCGGTGAGACCGACCTTATCCTGATTGACCTTGGCAACGGCAAGCAGCGCCTCGGCGCTTCCGCCCTGGCCCAGGTCTATCGCCAGCTTGGGCAAAGTGCCCCGGATCTGGACAACCCCGTCCAGCTCAAGGGCTTCTTCAACGCCATCCAGGCGCTGGTGGCGGATCGCAAGCTGATTGCCTACCACGACCGCTCCGACGGCGGCCTCTTCGTCACCCTGACCGAGATGGCGTTTGCCGGTCACTGCGGCCTCGACATCCAGCTCGATCGCATAGGTGGCGACCTGCTGCCGGCCCTGTTCAACGAGGAGCTGGGGGCGGTCATCCAGGTGCGTCGCGACGACAAGGAAGCGGTGCTGACCCTTCTGGCCGGTCACGGTCTGGCGGCCTGCTCCCACGTGCTGGGCACGGTGCGTGAAGATGACCTCATCCTGTTCCAGCGCGCCGGCACCGAAGTGTATCGCGCCAGCCGCACTGCGCTTCGCACCCTCTGGGGCGAGACCAGCTGGCAGATGCAGCGCCTGCGGGACAACCCGGAGTGCGCGGATCAGGAGCATGCCGCCCGTCAGGACGCCACCGATCCGGGTCTGCAGGCCAGATTGACCTATAACCCGTCCGAGGACGTGGCCGCCCCCTATATCGCCCGCGGGGTCTCCCCCCGTCTGGCGGTGCTGCGCGAGCAGGGGGTCAACTCCCACGTGGAGATGGCGGCAGCGTTCGATCGCGCCGGGTTCGCGGCGGTGGACGTCCATATGAGTGACATCCTGTCCGGTCGCATCAAGCTGGAAGAGTTCCAGACCCTGGTGGCCTGTGGCGGCTTCTCCTACGGTGACGTGCTGGGGGCGGGGGAAGGCTGGGCCAAGTCCATCCTGTTCAACGACGGGGCCCGTGAGCAGTTCCAGCGCTTCTTCGAGCGTGGCGATACCTTGTCGCTGGGCGTGTGCAACGGTTGCCAGATGATGTCCAACCTGCGTGACCTCATCCCGGGGGCCGATCTCTGGCCGCGCTTCGTGCGTAACCGCTCCGAGCGCTTCGAGGCGCGCTTCAGCCTGGTGGAAGTGCAGGAGTCCCCCTCCGCCTTCTTCGCCGGTATGGCGGGCTCGGTGATGCCCATCGCCGTCTCCCACGGGGAAGGGCGGGTGGAGGTGCGCGACGCCGCTCACCTTGCCGCGCTGCAACAGAGCGGCCTGGTGGGACTGCGCTTCGTGGACAACCGCGGCAAGGTCACCGAGCAGTACCCGGCCAACCCGAACGGGGCTCCGGCGGGCATCACTGCGGTCACCACCACGGACGGCCGTGCCACCATCATGATGCCGCATCCGGAGCGGGTGTTCCGCACAGTGGCGAACTCCTGGCACCCGGACAACTGGGGCGAGGATGGCGCCTGGATGCGGATGTTCAGAAATGCTCGCGTGCGTCTGGGTTAATCCCGCGCTGACGTGGTAGAGAATCAGAAACCGGCCCCCGTGGCCGGTTTTTTTATGGGCGTTGATCTGACGATGGGGAGGGGAGGCAGAGACGAGCGCGATGGGGGGCGAGCGGGTCATCCTCGTGCTCGCTGCTCCGTCAGCAGTCAGCAGTCAGCTGGAGGATGAGGTGCCCTGGACCGGCATTGATTGAGGGACACCGCTCTGGCGCCGCTTCTCAGACGGGCAAGCCGGTTTGGGGCTTGGCGGACATAAAAAAACCGGCCACGGGGGCCGGTTGTGTTGTGTGGAGTGAAGCTGAGGTCAGCGCAGCACCACGTGCTGGAAGCCCTGCACCAGGCTGATGACCGGCTGGGGATAGATGCCGAGCAGCACCACCAGGATGGCGGAGAGCAGCACCACCAGCCCGCCGGAGGAGAAGGCCCAGTCGGCCCTGGCATCGCGCAGCTGCATGCCGGGTTCGCGCAGGTAGAGGGTGACCATGACGCGCAGGTAGTAGTAGAGCCCCAGGGCACTGCCGAGCACGATGGCGCCGGAGAGCCACCACAGCTGCGCCTCGACGGTGACGCCGATGAGGTAGAACTTGCCGATGAAGCCGAGCGTCATGGGGATGCCCGCCAAGGAGAGCATCATCACCGTCATGACGGCGGTCAGATAGGGGCGCTTCCAGAACAGGCCGCGATAGCTGTGCAGGGAGTCCGCATCCTTGCCGCGATAGGGGCTGGACATCATGCTGATGACGCCGAAGGCCCCCAGGCTGGTGAAGAGGTACATCAGCAGGTAGACACCGGCCGCTTCCACCGGCATCTGGCCGAGGCGGCTCGCCACCACCACTGCCAGCAGATAGCCGAAGTGGGAGATGGAGGAGTAACCCATCATCCGCTTGATGTTGGTCTGGATCAGCGCCAGGAGGTTGCCGACCACGATGGAGATGACCGCCATGGCCGCCAGCAGCCAGTGGATCATGGGATCCGAGGTGGCCGGTACCGCCAGGTAGAAGCGCAGCAGCACGCAGAACACGGCTATCTTGCTCACGGTGGCGAGGAAGGTGGCCACAGGTGCAGGTGCCCCTTCGTAGACATCCGGGGTCCAGAGGTGGAAGGGGGCCAGGGAGAGCTTGAAGGCGAAGCCCACCAGCATCAGGCCGAAGCCCCCCATCAGCAGCGGGTGGTGAGCCGGGCTCTGGGCCAGGGTCAGGCCGAGATCGCTGAAGCTCAGGCTGCCCGCCTGGGCATAGAGCAGCGCCATGCCGAACAGCAGGAAGGCGGTGGCGGCGGCGGAGAGCACCATGTACTTGATGCTGGCCTCCAGGGAGTGGCGCTCGCGGTAGGCATAGCCCACCAGGCCGAACATGGGCAGGGTCAGCATCTCGATCCCGATGAACAGCGACGCGAGGTGACGGGAACCCGCCAGCACCAGGCCGCCTGCGGTGGCGATGAGCAGCAGCAGATAGAACTCTTCCCGGTTGTCCGGGTAGCCCTTGAGCCAGGAGCGACCGAAGGTGCAGGTGGCCAGGGCCCCGATGAGGACCAGCCCCATGTAGAAGACCGCGTAAGCGTCCACTTGCAGCAGGGGAGTGACCCCCTGATCTCCCTGGGCCATGACGATGGGCAGGGAGAAGAGCGCCAGGTTGAGACCTGTGATGGTCACCACGAAGGCGGTGTCATCGCAGCGCTTCCAGGCGATGGCGAGCATCAGGGCGACCATGGCCCCCGTGGTCAGCAACAGGGGCAGCAGGGCCAATAGTTGGGCGGCGGTAAACGTCATGACAAGGCTCCCGGCGTGGACAAGGAAGGGGAGAGAGAAGGAGAGGGCATCATTGCAGTGCTCCTGTGGCTGGCAGCGCGTACCAGTGCAGCACGCTCAGCAGGCTGCTGCTGGCGGTGTCGAGCACGGGTTGCGGGTAGAGACCGAGCAGCACCAGCAGGCCGGCTATGGTCAGCATCATGGCCAGCTCCCGTCTGTCCAGGCCCTTGAGGACGCTCTCGTCCTTGGGGGTACCGAAGCAGGCGCGCTGCAGCATGATGAGGGAGTAGACCGAGGCCAGCACCAGGCCGAAGGTGGCGATGATGGTGATGATGGGGGCCACCTGGAAGCTGCCGATGAGGATCAGGAACTCGCCGACGAAGTTGCCGGTGCCCGGCATGCCAAGGGAGGCCACCGAGAAGAACAGCATCACGCCGGGCAGGTAGCGCAGCCGACCCCAGAGGCCGCCCATCAGGCGCAGATCCCGGGTGTGCAGCCGCTCGTAGAGCTGGCCGCACAGGATGAAGAGACCGGCGGCGGAGAGGCCGTGGGCGATCATCTGCACCACGGCCCCCTGCAGGGCCAGCTCGCTGCCCGAATAGATGGCGATCATCACGAAGCCCATGTGGGAGATGCTGGTGTAGGCCACCAGACGCTTGATGTCGGTCTGGGCGAACGCCAGCAGGGCGCCGTAGACGATGCCGAACAGGCCAAGAAGCATGGCGTAGGGGGCGAACTCGGCGGAGGCCTCGGGGAAGAGCGGCAGGGTGAAGCGCAGCAGGCCGTAGGCGGCGGTCTTGAGCAGGATGCCCGCCAGGTCCACCGAGCCCGCGGTCGGTGCCTGGCTGTGGGCGTCCGGCAACCAGCCGTGCAGGGGCACCAGGGGCATCTTGACCGCGAAGGCGATGAAGAAGCCCAGCATCAGCAGCCACTGTACCGTGCTGCTCATGGGGGTGTTCAGCAGCTCCTGATAGTTGAAGGTGAAGACGCCTGTGCTGGCGTGGTGGGTCAGCACCAGGCCCAGGATGGCCACCAGCATGATGAGGCCGCTCGCCTGGGTGTAGATGAAGAACTTGGTGGCCGCGTTGATCCGGGATTTGCCGTCGGTGACCGAGTGGCCCCAGAGCGCGATCAGGAAGTACATGGGGACCAGCATCATCTCCCAGAAGAAGAAGAAGAGGAACAGGTCCACCGCCATGAAGACGCCGAGCACGCCCCCCAGGATCCACAGCAGATTGAGGTGGAAGAAGCCGATGCGCTGCACGATTTCCTTCCAGGAGCAGAGGATGGCGAGCACCCCGATGAAGCTGGTGAGCATCACCATCAGGAGGGACAGGCCGTCTACCGCCAGGTGCAATGAGATGCCGAAGCGGGGGATCCAGGGTTGCTGCCACTCGGCCGCCCAGACGGGGAGGCCGGGGCTTGCGAGGGAGAAGTCACCCCCCAGCCAGATGGCACCGGAGAGCACCAGACAGGCGCTCATGGAGAGCAGGGCTACCCAGCGAACGAATTGTCCGCCGAGCCGCTCCATCTGCCAGCAGAGCAAGCCGCCGATAAAAGGAATTAACAAGATCCAGAGTAAGGTCACGATATCAGCTCTCGTCTAGGTTCTAGTCGGGCAGGCCCCGGGCCTGCCACACATATTGGGCTCATGGATCAGCCGAGCAGCAGCAGGGCCAGGATCAGGGCGGCGCCCATCCCCATGGAGGCGGCGTACCAGCGCAGCTTGCCGGAGACTGTCCAGGCCAGCAGCTGGTGACCCCCCTGGGCCAGCACGGCGGGCAGGTTCATCATCCGATCCAGCGGGTCCTTGCCGAGCAAGCGAGTTGTCAGCAGGTAGGGCTTGACCCAGATCCAGTCATAGAGCCAGTCAAAGCCCCAGGCATTGAACCAGAGGGTGCTGAGCGCGCGGCCGACGGCACTCTCGGCGATCCCCTTCGCCAGGCGACGTTCGCCGAGGAACAGGAAGGCGGCGAGCGCAATGCCTGCCACGGCGATGACGCCGGAGAGGATCTCGAGGCTGTGGCGTCCCTCTTCAATATGATCCCCCGGGCCTGCCGGCAGTACCCCGGCGAGCGGCGGCACTATCAATGCGCCAACCCCGGTGGAGAGCACCAGCAGCACCAGCAGCGGCAGCTGGTGGGCCAGGCCGTGACCGGCGTGGGCCTCGGTTTGCGCCTTGCCGTGGAAGGCGATGAAGATGAGGCGGAAGGTGTAGAGGGAGGTCAGGAAGGCCCCACCCAGACCGGCCCACAGCAGGGCGCTCTGGCCACTGGCCTGCACCTGCCAGAGGATGGCGTCCTTACTGTAGAAGCCGGCGGTGACCAGCGGCAGCGCGGCCAGGGCCGAGCCCCCCACCAGGAAGCAGGCATAGACCAGCGGCAGGCTCTTGCGCAGGCCCCCCATCTTGAAGATGTTCTGCTCGTGGTGGGTCGCGACTATCACGGCACCGGCGGAGAGGAACAAGAGCGCCTTGAAGAAGGCGTGGGTCATCAGGTGGAAGATGGCCCCTTCCCAGGCGCCGACCCCCAGGGCCAGGAACATGTAGCCAATCTGGCTCATGGTGGAGTAGGCCAAAATCCGCTTGATGTCGGTCTGGACCAGGGCGGCAAAGCCTGCCAGCACCAGGGTGATGGCACCGACCAAGGCCACCAGATGGAGGATCTCCGGGGCCAGCAGGAACAGACCGTGGGTGCGGGCGATGAGGTAGACACCGGCGGTCACCATGGTGGCCGCGTGGATCAGCGCCGAGACCGGGGTCGGGCCCGCCATGGCGTCTGCCAGCCAGGTTTGCAGCGGCAGCTGGGCTGACTTGCCGACCGCGCCGCCGAGCAGCATGAGGCAGGCGAACGACAGGGCAGGGGAGCCCTCGGCAAACATCGCGGGGGCACGCACCAGCAGCTCGTGGATGTTGAGGGTGCCGAGCTCGCGGTAGAGCACGAAGAGCCCGATGGCGAGGAAGACGTCGCCAACCCGGGTCACCACGAAGGCCTTGAGGGCGGCTGCCCCGTTGGCCGGGTTGCGGTAGTAGAAGCCGATCAGCAGGTAGCTGCACAGCCCCACCCCTTCCCAGCCGAGGTAGACGAACAGCAGATCATCGGCCAGCACCAGGAACACCATGCTGGCGATGAAGAGGTTGGTGTAGGTGAAGAAGCGGGAGTAGCCCTCTTCCCCGCGCATGTACCAGGAGGCGAACAGGTGGATGAAGAAACCCACCCCGGTCACCACCCCGAGCATGGTCAGCGACAGTCCATCCAGCGCCAGACGGAAAGTGGGGGTGAAGCTGCCCACCGACATCCACTGCCACAGGGTCTGGGCATAGACGCCGCCCTCAGGGGTGTGATTGAGGAAGTCGAACCCGACCCAGAGGGTGGTCAGGGCCGACAGGCCTATGCTGCCGACACCGATGAGTGCCGCGCTGCGCTCGCCGAGACGGCCGATGGAGAAGGCCAGCAGCAGCCACCCCAGCAGGGGGAACAGGAAAGTCAGGTATAGGAGGCTCATCCGCGCATCTCGCTCACAGTGTCCACGTTCAGGGTGTGGTAACGACGATAGAGCAGCAGTAACAGGGCGAGGCCGATACTGGCCTCCGCTGCCGCCAGAGAAATCACCAGTATGTACATGATCTGGCCGTCGGCCTGGGCCCAGCGGCTACCCGCCACCACGAACGCCAGCGCGGACGCATTCATCATGATCTCGATACTCATGAGGATAAACAGCAGGTTGCGGCGGATCAGCAGACCGCACAGCCCGATGCAGAACAGGATGGCGGCCAGCAGCAGACCGTGTTCCATTGGGATTCCATTCATGACTGACCTCCTTCCTGGGATGGGCGAACTGTGGGTTTGGGGACGGAGAGCACCTCCCCGCTCTTGTCTTCACGGCCAAGGTGATAGGCGGTGACCAGACCCGCCAGCAGCAGGATGGAGGCGAGTTCCACCGCCAGCACATAGGGGCCGAACAGGGCGATGCCGACCTCCTTGGCGCTGACGTCGGTCAGTCCGAGTTCACCGCCGGTGACCCCGAGAATGCCATGGGCCAGGAAGCCGAGCAGGATGAGGGAGAGCAGGGCAGGCCCACCCCAGGTCATGGGGGTGAGCCAGTTGCGCTCCTGATCCTGGGCGGACCCCAGGTTCAGCATCATCACCACGAACACGAACAGCACCATGATGGCGCCGGCGTAGACGATCACCTGCAGGGCGCCTGCGAAGGAGGCCCCCAGGCAGAAGAAGATCATGGCCACGGCGATGAGGGAGATGATGAGATTGAGCAGCGCATGCATGGGGTTGCTGGTGCTGATGACCCGCAGCGTGCTGTAAACGGCGACCAGGGCCGCGGCATAAAATGCCAGTTCCATGATTGACTCCTAGGGCAGCAGGCTCTTGACATCGATGGGCTTGGCTTCGTTCTCGGCATCCCCTTTGGGCTTGCCGTCGATGGCCATCCCGCTCATGCGGTAGAAGTTGTAGTCCGGGTATTTGCCGGGGCCGCTGATCAGCAGATCTTCCTTCTCGTACACCAGATCCTGGCGACGATACTCCCCCATCTCGAAATCCGGCGTCAGCTGGATGGCGGTGGTGGGGCAGGCCTCTTCGCACAGGCCGCAGAAGATGCAGCGGGAGAAGTTGATGCGGAAGAACTCCGGGTACCAGCGACCGTCGTCCCGCTCCGCTTTTTGCAGCGAGATGCAGCCGACCGGGCAGGCCACGGCGCACAGGTTGCACGCCACGCAGCGCTCGTCACCGTCCGGATCCCGGGTCAGTACGATACGGCCACGGAAACGGGGGGCGGCATAGACCTGCTGCTCCGGGTAGTTCAGGGTCTCGCGGGGGCGCCAGGCATGGGAGAAAACCATCCCCAGACTGCGCAGTTGGGTGCCAACACCCTTGATAATGCTCGTAATTTTCATTGGTGCCTCACTGCACGTTCATAAGCACGACGGCGCCGGTTACCAGCATGTTGAGCAAGGTAAGCGGTAAGCAGACTTTCCAGCCAAAGGACATCACCTGGTCGAAGCGCGGGCGGGGCAGGGAGGCCCGCAGCAGGATGAAGAACACCATGAAACAGGCGGTCTTCAGAGCAAACCAGATGAAGGGCGGCAGCCAGGGGCCGTGCCAGCCACCGAAGAAGAGGGTCACGATGAGGGAGGAGATCAGCACTATGCCGATGTACTCGCCCACGAAGAACAGACCCCACTTCATGCCCGCGTACTCGATGTGATAACCGTCGGCGAGCTCCTGCTCGGCCTCCGGCTGGTCAAACGGGTGGCGGTGGGTGACGGCAACCCCGGCAAACAGGAAGGTGATGAAGCCCAGGAACTGGGGGATCACGTTCCACAAACCGGCTTGCGCTTCCACTATATCCCGCAGGTTGAAGCTGCCGGTCTGGATGACGATGCCCATGAGCGACAGGCCGAGGAACACCTCGTAGGAGAGGGTCTGGGCCGAGGCGCGCAGGCTGCCGAGCAGGGAGTACTTGTTGTTGCTCGACCAGCCGGCGAACAGCACGGCGTAGACAGCAAGCCCTGCGATGGCCAGGATGTAGAGCAGCCCCACGTTGAGATCCGCCACGCCCCAGATGGGGGTGATGGGCACCACCGCAAACGCCAGGATGAAGGCGGTAAAGGCGATGATGGGGGCCAGCACGAAGATCCGGTGATCCGCGAACGGCGGGATCCAGTCCTCCTTGAAGAACATCTTGACCATGTCGGCCGCCAGTTGCAGCAGGCCGAAGGGGCCCACCCGGTTGGGGCCGTACCTGTCTTGCCAGAGCGCCAGCAGACGGCGCTCGATGAAGCTCATGAAGGCGCCAGCCCCCACGATCCCCACCAGCACGATCAAGGCTTTGCCTACCTCCAGCAACAGATCGATCAGCTCATTGCTCATGCGATGGCCTCCTGCAAGTCAGTCACATAGGCCTGGTGCAGCGCGGTCGGCAGACCATGGGCCCCCAGGGGCAGGCCGAGCAGGCCTGGTGCCAGCCGCTCGCTGATCCGAAGGCGCAGCCGCCAGTGGTGACCCCCCCAGGAGAAGGCCACCAGATTGCCGGCATGAAGGGCCAAACGGGCGGCGTCGGCCGGGTTCAGCACCAGCTCGGGGTCCCCCATGCGGGCCTGGATGACGGGGCTGCGCGCTGAGAGCTCGTCGCCACCGAACAGCTGGTCATAACTGACCACCTGCAGGGCTGCCTCTGCCCTGAAGGGGGCGGGAATGGTGTCGAACCAGCCGAGGGACTCGCTGCCTGGCTCCAGCAGACGACGACCGGGATCGCCGGCCCGCAGGCTGCCACCCACCTCGTCCTGGAACTTGTTCCAGGCAGAGGGGGAGTTCCAGCCCGGTGCCCAGGCGAACGGCACCTGTTGCAGGGGCTGGCGGGCGCCGGCATAGCCTTCCATGGAGAAGGCGAACGGGGAGTCGGGATCTTGCGCCACACGGGGCTCGCTCACGTTCTGATCCGCCAGCATGGAGGTGCGGCCGCTGTAGCGGTGCGGCTCGCGAGCGAGCTTCATGCCGCGGATGCGCAGCCCCGCGTTGGGGGCGGCTTCGCGCATGGTGACCAGCAGCGGGGCAGAGGCGGCGCAGGCTGCACTCACCTCGTCGAAGGTGCTCCAGCGCGGGGACTTGCCGTCCAGCATGCCTTGCAGCGCGGCCAGCCAGCGCCAGCCTTCGCGCACCTGGATGTCGGCGTCGTAGAAGGCGGGGGCATAGACCTGGAAGAAGCGCTGGGCGCGGCCTTCCATGTTCACCACAGTGCCATCGGCCTCCGCGAAGCTGGCGGCAGGCAGCACCAGGTGGGCCTGCCGGGCGGTGCCGGTGTCCTGATGATCCACCACCAGCAGATGCTGCAGGCGCTTGATGGCGCCATCGACCCGGTTGCGGGGGGCGCGGCGATAGAGATCGTTCTCCAGGGTGATCAAGGCAAGGGATTCGCTCCCTTCGATGCGCTCGAGGGCGGCTTCCAGCGGGGCGGCGTTGCCGGCCAGCATGGCCAGCCCCAGGCTGTTGGCCTCCTGGGCCACCAGCGCCAGCTCCACGGCCTGGCCGCGACCCTTGAGGGCGTGAGCTATGTTGCTGGCCGCCTCGATCAGCGCCTGGTTGCGGGCACCATTGCCTGCGATGATGAGCGGCTTCTTGGCATTGCCGAGCAGCTCGGCCCAGCGGCTGGCTTGGGCCAGCTGATCGGCGTCCAGATCCTGCGGGGCAGGGGCCAAGCCGTCGAGCAGGTGGGCGATGGCAAAGCCGAGGCGGGCCTGATCGGCGTGGGGGGCGTGCAGTGTATCGGCGGCCACGTCGTCGAGACGGGTCTGATCCAGGCTGGTGATGAGCAAGGGGTAGCGCTCATTCTGAGCGAGCGTCTGCACCGCGGCGACCTGCCAGAGATCCACCTTCAGCTTGCGGGCTATTTCGCGTCCCTTGCCCTTGACCGCCTGGCGCAGGGCCAGGGCGATGCGGGCGGCGGTCTGGGTGACATCTTCACCCAGCACCAGGACGGCGTCTGCCTCTTCCATGTCGCGCAGGCTGGGGGTACGTACCCCGCCCTGGTGCAGCACATGCAGCATCTTCTGCAGGCAGGCCCATTCGCTCTGCTCGACGCCTGCGTAGAAGTTGGCGGCGCCCACCAGCTCGCGCAGGGCGAAGTTGCTCTCGAGCGAGGCGCGGGGCGAGCCGATGCCGATGATGCCGCTTGCGGTGCGCAGGGCATCGGCGGCGCGGTTGAGGGCGCCATCCACCGTGATGGCCAGCTTGTCATTGCCATCCTGCAGCAGGGGTTGGCGCGGGCGGTCGGCCTGGTTGACATAGCCGTAACCGAAGCGGCCGCGATCACAGAGGAAGTAGTGGTTCAGGGCGCCGTGGAAGCGGTTCTCGATGCGGCGCAGCTCGCCGTAGCGCTCCCCCGGGCTGATGTTGCAGCCGACCGAGCACTGCTGGCAGATGCTGGGGGCGAACTGCATGTCCCACTTGCGGTTGTAGCGCTCGGAGTGGGTCTTGTCGGTGAAGACGCCGGTGGGGCAGACCTCCACCAGGTTGCCGGAGAACTCGCTCTCCAGGGTGCCATCCTCGACCCGGCCGAAGTAGACGTTGTCGTGGGCGCCGTAGACCCCCAGATCCTCGCCGCCGGCGTAATCCTTGTAGTAGCGCACGCAGCGATAGCAGGCGATGCAGCGGTTCATCTCGTGGTTGATGAAGGGACCGAGATCCTGATTCTGGTGGGTGCGCTTGGTGAAGCGGTAGCGGCGGCTGTTGTGGCCCGTCATCACCGTCATGTCCTGCAGGTGGCAGGCGCCACCCTCTTCGCACACCGGACAGTCGTGGGGGTGGTTGGTCATCTGCCACTCCACCACAGTCTTGCGAAACTCCTTCGCCTCTTCGTCCTCGATGGAGATATAGGTGCCATCGGTGGAGGGGGTCATGCAGGACATGACCAGGCGGCCGCGCTTGTCGTCGGCATTCTGGTACTGTTTGACCGCGCACTGGCGGCAGGCGCCGACGCTGCCGAGCGCCGGGTGCCAGCAAAAATAGGGGACGTCCAGACCCAGCGACAGACAGGCTTGCAGCAGGTTGTCTGCCCCGTCTACCTCGAACTCTTTACCGTCTACATGAATGGTTGCCATACAACTTCCCTGAAACCTGTTTTGTGAAATCGGCTATTGCCCGATGCGTCCTGGCGTATTACCAGCGCTCGCCCAGCAGATTGGGCTGGATACCCTTGAACAGCTTGTGATTGTCGTGGGGGGCCTTGACCCCGGCCTCGAACTCGGACCGGAAGTACTTCATGGCACTGCCAAGGGGCTCGACGGCGCCGGGGGCATGGGCACAGAAGGTCTTGCCTGGCCCCAGGAAGCTGACCAGCTGCTCCAGGGTGGCGAGATCATCGGGTTGGCCTTCGCCTCGCTCCAGGGCCCGCAGGATCTTGACGCTCCAGGGCAGGCCGTCGCGGCAGGGGGTGCACCAGCCGCAGGATTCGCGGGCGAAGAACTCCTCCATGTTGCGCAAGAGTCCGACCATGTTGATGCTGTCATCCACCGCCATGGCGAGGCCGGTGCCCATCCGGGTGCCCACCTTGCCGATGCCACCTGCATACATCTGGGCATCCAGGTGCTCGGGCAGCAGGAAGCCGGTTCCGGCGCCGCCCGGTTGCCACGCCTTGAGGTGATAGCCGCTCTTCATGCCGCCTGCGTACTCTTCGAACAGCTCGCGGGCTGTGATGCCGAACGGCAGCTCCCAGAGGCCGGGGTTGTTCACCTTGCCGGAGAAGCCCATCAGCTTGGTGCCGTGATCTTCCGACCCCGGCAGCGCCAGCCCCTGATACCAGGGGACTCCGTTGCCTATGATGGCGGGCACGTTGCACAGGGTTTCGACGTTGTTGACGCAGGTGGGCTTGCCCCAGACGCCGGAGACGGCGGGGAAGGGAGGTTTGGCCCGCGGGTTGGCGCGCCGTCCTTCCAGGGAGTTGATGAGCGCCGTCTCTTCGCCACAGATGTAGCGGCCGGCGCCGGTGTGGACGAACAGCTCGAAATCAAAACCCGAGCCCAGGATGTTCTTGCCAAGCAGGCCGGCGGCCTTGGCTTCTTCCACCGCGCGGCGCAGGTGGATGGCGGCATCGACATATTCGCCACGCAGGAAGATGTAGCCACGGTAGGCCTTGAGGGCCCGAGCACTGATGATCATCCCCTCGATCAGCTGATGGGGCAGTTGCTCCATCAGCAGCCGATCCTTGTAGGTGTTCGGCTCCATCTCGTCGGCGTTGCAGAGCAGGTAACGGATGTTCATGCTCTCGTCCTTGGGCATCAGGCCCCACTTCACCCCGGTGGAGAAGCCGGCGCCGCCGCGCCCCTTGAGGCCGGCGTCCTTGACGGTGTTGACGATCTCATCCGGGCTCATCTGGCCCAGTGCCTTGCGGGCGGCCTCATAGCCTTGCTTGGCCTGATACTCCTCCAGCCACACCGGCTGGCCGTCATCCCGCAGCCGCCAGGTGAGGGGATGGGTCTCGGGGGCGCGGGGGATGCGGTTGGCGGTGCCGAGGGAGGCGAGTGTCTTGCCTGGCTGAATGCTCATGGGTAAGCCTCCAGGGTTTTCAGCAACGTCACAGGATCGAGTCCGCCATAGGTGTCGTCATCGATCATGATGGCCGGCCCCTTGTCGCAGTTGCCGAGGCAGCAGACCGGCAGCAGGGTGAAGCGGCCATCCGGGGAGGTCTGTCCGGGGGCCAGATTGACGACCTCTTTCAGACCGGCCAGCAGTTGCTCGTGGCCGTTGATGTAGCAGACCATGCTGTCGCAGACGCGGATGATGTGGCGACCCACCGGCTGGCGGAAGATCTGGCTGTAGAAGGTGGCGACCCCCTCCACGTCGCTGGCGGGGATGCCGAGTTCGGCACCGATGGCGTGAATGGCGCCGTCGGGCACCCAGCCGCGGGCCTGCTGCACTATCTTGAGCGCTTCTATGCTGGCGGCACGGGGATCTTCGTAGTGGTGTTTCTCATGTTCGATGGCATCGCGCTCAGCCTTGCTCAGGACGAAATCGCCCTGTTTGCTGCTGCATGCCCCTTGCCCTTGGGGGGTCTGGTTATTGTGACACTGACATTGGCTCATGACTTGACCTTTTGTGGCTTTTCCCTTTACTGCGCGTCTTGCCCTTCGCCCCGTCGGCCGGGGCGAGAGGACTCAACGATCCACATCTGACATAACGAAATCGATACTGCCCAGGTAGACGATGAGGTCCGACACCATCTGGCCGCGGATCACCGAGGGGATCTGCTGCAGGTGGGCAAAGCTCGGGGTCCGGATCCGGGTCCGGTAGCTCATGGTGGAGCCGTCGCTGGTCAGGTAGTAACTGTTGACGCCTTTGGTCGCCTCTATCATCTGGAAGGACTCGGCGGCCGGCATCACCGGGCCCCATGACACTTGCAGGAAGTGGGTGATCAGGGTCTCGATGTCCTGCAGGGTTCGCTCTTTGGGGGGCGGCGTGGTGAGCGGGTGATCCGCCTTGAAGGGCCCCTCCGGCATGTTCTTCATGCACTGCTCTATGATGCGCATGCTCTGGCGGATCTCCTCGATGCGCACGGTGGCGCGGTCGTAGGCATCCCCGTTGCTGCCCACCGGCACCTCGAACTCGAACTGATCGTAGCCGGAATAAGGGCGCCATTTGCGCACGTCGAAGTTGAGGCCGGTGGCCCGCAGACCGCCCCCCGTGGTTCCCCAGGCGAGCGCCTGCGCCGTGTTGTAGGCGGCGACCCCTATGGTGCGACCGCGCAGTATGCTGTTGCGCATGGCGGCCTTCTCATACTCCATCAAGCGCTTGGGCAGCCAGCTCAGCAGGTTGTCCTGGATGAGACGGGCCCAGCCGGTGGGCAGATCGTGGGCCACGCCACCGATGCGGAACCAGGCCGGGTGCATGCGGGCGCCGGTGATGGCCTCGATGATGGTGTAGATCTTCTGCCGGTCGGTGAAGGTGAAGAAGACCGGCGTCATGGCCCCCACGTCCTGGATATAGGTGCCAAGGAACAGCAGGTGGCTCTGGATGCGGAACAGCTCCGCCATCATCACCCGGATCATGTCGACCCGGTTGGGTACCTTGATCCCCGCCAGCTTCTCGACCGCCAGCACATAGGGCAGGTTGTTCATCACGCCGCCCAGGTACTCGACCCGGTCGGTGTAGGGGATGTAGCTGTGCCAGGACTGGCGCTCGCCCATCTTCTCGGCACCGCGGTGGTGATAGCCGATGTCGGGCACGCAGTCGCGGATCTCTTCCCCGTCGAGCTGCAGCACCAGGCGGAAGGCGCCGTGGGCCGAGGGGTGGTTCGGGCCGAGGTTCAGGAACATGTAGTCCTCGTTCTCGTTGCCACGGGCCATGCCCCACTCTTCGGGCTTGAACAGCAGGTTGTCCTGCTCCTGATCCTGCTTGACCGCATCGAGCATGAAGGGATCGAACTCGGTGGCGCGGGCCGGGTAGTCCTTGCGCAGCGGGTGTCCCTGCCAGCTCTTGGGCATCATGATGCGGGTGAGATGGGGGTGACCGTCGAAGGTGATGCCCATCAGATCCCAGACTTCCCGCTCGTACCAGTTGGCGTTGGGGAAGTGGCGGCTGACGGTGGGCAGGTGCAGATCGCTCTCCATCAGCGGCACCTTCAGCATCACGTCGGCGTTACGGTCGATGGAGATGAGGTGATAGAAGACGGTGAAATCGCTGCCCGGCAGGCCGTGGCGATGGCTGCGCATCCGCTCGTCGGTGGCGCTGAGGTCAAACAGCATCACGAAGGGGGAAGGGAGCTTTTGCAAAAAGCCCATCACATCCAGCAGCAGATCGCGGGAGAGCCAGAGCACCGGCACCCCGGTACGGGAGCTCTGCACCGTGAAGCGCTCGGCACCGAAGTGGGCGAACAGCTCGCCGACCACCTGGGCATTGGCGTGATCCGCCATCTGCCCCTGGGCCATGGTGTAGTTGCTTGGGAATTCTCGAGTCAGTTTCATGATCAGATCTCATCCGGCGTGCGCAGGTTGGTGACTTGGATGCGCTCTTCCCGCTTGCGATCCTTCTCGGCCTGCATCTGGGGACGGTAGATCCCCTGATCACCCACCACCCAGGAGAGGGGGCGGCGCTCCTTGCCGATGGAGTCCTGCAGCAGCATCAGGGCCTGCAGGAAGGCTTCGGGACGGGGCGGGCAGCCTGGGATGTAGACATCGACCGGCAGGAACTTGTCCACCCCCTGCACCACGGAATAGATGTCATACATGCCGCCCGAGTTGGCACAGGCGCCCATGGAGATGACCCACTTGGGTTCGAGCAGCTGTTCATAGAGGCGCTGGATGACGGGGGCCATCTTGATGAAGGGGGTACCGGCGATCACCATGAAGTCCGCCTGACGGGGCGACGCCCGGATGACTTCGGCGCCGAAGCGGGCCACGTCATGGGGGGAGGTGAAGGCGGTACACATCTCCACATAGCAGCAGGAGATGCCGAAGTTGTAGGGCCAGAGGGAGTTCTTGCGGCCCCAGTTGACGGTGTCTTGCAGCACCTCTTCGAGGCGCCCGATCATGATGCCGCGGGTCGCCTGCTGCGCCAGCGGGTCATCGACGGTCTGGCGCTGTTCCTGGGGGTAGCGCTCAACGGGCGCATCCGGGTCAATCCGGGTCAGGGTGTACTTCATGGTGCAACCTCAAAGGGATAATCGGTAAATCAGTCTGGCTTCTTGTCAGTCAGGACGCGTTTCTTCGGGGCCCAGTCGAGGGCACCGATGCGCCACAGGTAGATGAGGCCTACCAGCAGCAGGGTGATGAAGATGGTGGCTTCGACGAAACCGACCCAGCCGCTTTCCCGAACGGAGACGGACCAGGCGAAGAGATAGAGCGCCTCGACGTCGAAGATGACGAAGAACATGGCGACCAGGTAGAACTTGGCGGAGAAACGCAGACGGGCATTGCCGACGGAATCGATGCCCGATTCGAAGGGTCTGTTCTTGGCACGGCCATAGGCTCGTCCCCCCAGCAAGGCCGCGACGCCTATCATGGTCAGGCAGATGCAGATGGCCCCAATGACGTAGACAGCAAAGGCCCAATGCTGGACAGCAATATCAGCAAACATAGGTGTTTTCCCTAACCGAATTAATCATGTGACTTAACAAGGATGCTACGTATTATGCCAGTTCCATACTGATTTACATGTCATTTCAAAGGATTAATTATTAATCAACGGGAGGAAAATCGCGTTTTGCTAGCGGGGTCAATTTTCTCATTTGAGAATCATTTTCAATTGCTTTTACGTGGTGGGGAAAACAGCCGATCCGCTTGAGAAATAAACTAATCGGCAAAACGAAAGACCCCGCATGGCGGGGTCATTTCATCAGGGGGGGAGGAGGGGGAGGGCTTGTTCAGCCGCCTTGCCCTGGGAGAGCACTATCTCCACCCGGCGGTTGGCCTGGCGATGGGCCGGGGTGTCGTTGGCAAAGCGGGGCTGGGTGTCGGCCACGCCCTGGGCGATGACGCGCCGCGAGTCCAGCTTGGGGTTGGTGAGCAGGGTATGGACTATGGTGGCCGCCCGCAGCACCGACAGTTCCCAGTTGTTGCGATAGAGCTCCACCGGCGCCTGGGAGTTGTCGGTGTGGCCGGTGACCACCACCATGCCCGGAATATCGGCCAGCACGTCGGAGACCTTGTTGACCAGGGGAATGAACTGGGGCTGCAGGAAGGCCGAATCGGCCGGGAACAGGGTCTTCTCGCCGATGCGGATCACCAGCTGGCTGCCGAGCTGCTCCACCTCGATCTCCTTGGATTCAATCTGGCTCTTGAGCTGCTGATCCAGCTTTTGCTTGGTGAGGGCGGCCCACTCCTGCTCCTTGGTCTTGTGGGGCCATGACTCGGTGGTGCTGGGTTTCTCCGAGGCGCCTATGGTCTCGTTGAAGGGATCGGCCGCGGCGGCCGGCGCCTGGGTGTCCAGCACCTCCTCCTTCTGGGAGGTGCTCGGCGTGGTCTTGGACTCCGGCTCCAGGATGCCGGTCCCCCCCTGCATCACGGGAGAGCCGGCGGGCAGAGAGATGAGGCCTATCTTGCCAAGAGACTCGATAAAGCCCTGGATCAGCACCCGGGTCTCCGATTGCTTGGCCATGGCGAAGGAGTAGAGCACCACGAACAGGGCAAACAGCAGGGTCATGAAGTCGGCATAGGAGACCAGCCAGCGCTCATGGTTCTCCGGTGCCTCAGCCTTTTTCTTTTTCGCCACCATGGCCTCCGAGGTAGGGTTCAAGGGTCACTTGCAGCCGCTGTTGTGACTCGCCGTCCACTATGCAGAGGATGCCGGTCAGGGTCATCTCCTTGTAGTGGCGGATCTGGTGGGCGAAGCCCTTGTAGCGGTTGCCAAAGGGCAGGAAGATCAGGTTGGCGGCGCCGACCCCGTAGATGGTGGCGATGAAGGCCACCGCGATGGCGCCCCCGAGCTTGTCCGGCGCATCCAGCAGTCCCATGGCGTGAATGAGACCGAACACGGCCCCGACTATCCCCATGGTCGGGCAGTAGCCCCCCATGGCCTCGTAGAATTTGACGGTCTGCTCGAGATCTTCCTGCTCGAACTCGATCTCGTTTTCCAGCACCTCGTGGATCTTGGTCTTCTCGTAGCCATCCACCATCATCTGCACCCCTTTTTTCAGGAAGGGATCCTTGATGTCATCGATCATCCCCTCCAGTGCCAGCATGCCGCTGCGCCGGGCGTTGCCTGCCAGGGTCTCCAGCAGCTGGGCCTGCTCCAGCATGTCGAGGCGCAGGGGAGAGATGAGCCACTTGAAACGCTTGAAGGTCTTGCCGACCACGGAGAAGGGGAATTGGGTCAGGGCGGCACCCACCGTGCCCCCGATCACGATGAGAAAGGCGGGGAGATCGAGCAGGGCGCTGGGGTGTCCCCCCTCGATGATGTTGCCACCCAGGATGGCAGCCAGGGCCAGCAGCAAACCAATAAGACTCATTTGTCCATATCCCTATGCGTTGTGTGTGGCTAGTGTAGTCATTTAACTATCAGTTTTTCAAAACGAAATACAATCGGTGAGCAATATTCGAAGGCAGACCGGCACGGGTTCATCCTCCTGTGTCGGCCCGAGCTGCGGGATCATGAGGGCCGGCGGGTGCCTGCATGGCAGCAAACGGGCGTGTGGGGCTTTGGTGAAGTGTAGAGAGATTGCGCCAACGGCTCGGTGATGAAAAAAGAGTGACGGGCGAGGAGTGGTAGTGGAAGCCGGCACTGTGTAGCGGTGGGTTGGGATTGACTCGCGCCATCCCTGGCGCTCATCCTGCGGGCAGCCTTCAGCTGTCCAAGCGGGCTGTCCTGCCCTCTTGTCGAACCAGGGTCCGAACCGAGCCGCCCATCACCAAATAAAGTAAAAGGGCCTGTCTTGCGACAGGCCCTTTTACTTTATTTGGCGGTGAGGGAGGGATGATTCGCCACTGCGTGGCTCACCCCTTCGGGGCGGCCTCTGGCCGTTCATCGCAGCAAGCTGCTCTGCTCGAACCCGGCGAGGCTTCTCACCCTCCCTCCATCGGCATCGGGCGTTCTTATGCCACCAGATGCAAAAAAACCGACCCTGAGGTCGGTTTCTTATAATTTGGCGGTGAGGGAGGGATTCGAACCCTCGATACGTTGCCGTATACACACTTTCCAGGCGTGCTCCTTCAGCCACTCGGACACCTCACCAAATTTTCGACTGCTGTTTAACGTGTTCAATCACCACGTCGTTCGCTGCGCCGTTGCGCTGGAACGGGGCGTAATTTAGGGGAAAGCTGACTCGGGGTCAAACACTTTTCCCCTTATTTTTCAGAATCTTTATCGAATGCCTATCCCTTGCACAGAATGCCGGTTTTTTAAGCCGCTTCAGGGTTTGTCCAAAATGATCAGGCTGTCGGGCAACTCGTTTTGATCCCGGGTGGCCGGAAACGCATCGGTCAGGATGGCGCTGGTGCGATCCACGCACTCGAGGAAACCCTGTTCCACCTCCTTGTTGCGCACCCGCACCACGAAGTCGTCGATGATCTGCTGCCACAGCGCGTTGTCTATGTGCTGGGCTATGCCGTCATCCACCAGGATCTCCACATAGTGCTCGGCCACCGAGACGAAGATCAGCACCCCGAGCCGATCGCGGGTGCGGTGCAGTCCCTGCTCGACAAACTGCAGGCGGGCCATCAGGGCCGCCCTGTGCTGACGCACTTTTTTCGGGATCAGCCGCATCTTGATGGGGGTCCAGTGGAACAGCAGGCTCAGCAGCAGCCAGACCGACCACTGCACCAGCAGGATCTCGTACCAGCCGAGCCAGAAGCCGAGCTGGAACACCAGCAGGGGAGTGAGCATGGCCAGCAGCGCGGCCCAGAGGGTCGGGATGTAGCGGTAGCCATCGCTGGCGGGGGCCAGCACTGTGACCAGCTCGGCGTCCGTGGCCTGCTCGGCTTGTCGTACCCTGGCCTGCAAGGTGTGATAGAACTGTTTTGAAATCATCGTCTTGTCTCTTGCTCCCTGATTACCAACCACCGGAGGCACCACCGCCCCCAAAACTGCCACCACCGCCACTGAAACCGCCGCCGCCCCCAAAGCCACCGCCGGAGCGTCCGGCGCCGAAACCGCCGGCCATGTAAGCGGCGCGGCGCCGGCCGCGACCACCGCCGCCACCGCCTCCCCGCAGGTTGTGCAGCACTAGCATCACGACCACCACCAGGATGAACAGCCAGGGGCCGCCGAGCTTGTCTTCCTTGCTGGCGTTGTCCACCGGTTGGTATTCCCCGGCCAGGGCCTGCATGATGCCCTGGCTGCCGGCCACCACGCCGGCCACCATGTCGCCGCGCTTGAAGGCGGGCAGGATCCGGGTCTGGATGATGTTGGCGGCGATGGCATCGGGCAGGGCGCCCTCCAGGCCATAGCCCACCTCGATGCGTACCTTGCGCTCATCCTGGGCGATCAGCAGCAGCACACCGTTGTTCTTGCCCTTCTGGCCTATGCCCCAGTGGCGACCGAGCTGGTAGCCGTACTCCTCTATGGTCTCCCCATCTAGGCTGTCGACGGAGACCACCACCAGCTGGATACCGCTGCGCTTTTCAAAGGCAGCCAGTTGCTGGGTCAGCTGGTGGGCTTGTTTGCGTGACATCAGCGCCGCCTCATCCACCACCCGTCCGCTCAGGGCCGGAAAGTTCGGCGCGGCTTGCAGCGCTGCCGTCCAGAGCAGCAGCAAGGGGAGCAGCGCGCGCAACATCATGGTCATTGGAAGCTGACCTTGGGCGCCTCATCGGCACCGGGCTTGGCGCTGAAACTGGGTTTGGCCTCGAGATCCGAATAGAGCAGCTTGGACCAGATGACCCCCGGGAAGGTGCGGATCTCGGTATTGAACTGGCGTACCGCCTCTATGTAGTCGCGCCTGGCCACAGCGATGCGATTCTCGGTGCCTTCCAGCTGGGCCTGCAGGGTCAGGAACTGCTGATCCGCTTTCAGATCCGGGTAGCGCTCGACCACCACCATCAGGCGGGAGAGGGCGCTGGAGAGCTGATCCTGGGCCGCTTCAAAGGCCTTGAGCTGGGAGGGGTCGCTCACCTGCACGCTGCCGACCCGGGCGCGGGCATCGGTGACCGCTTTCAGGGTCTCCTGCTCGTGGCTGGCGTAGCCCTTGACGGTGGCCACCAGGTTGGGAATGAGATCGGCGCGGCGCTGGTACTGGTTCTCGACCTGGCCCCAGCTCGCCTTGACCTGCTCATCCAGGGTGGGGATGTTGTTCATGCCGCACCCGGTCAATCCCAGCAGCAGGGTGAAAGTCAGCAGGTACTGGGTGGCCCTGTGCCGGAGTGAAGTGGCCATCTTGTTGTTCTCCATTGAAATTTCTGACGGATATCGGCTCACCATAGCAGCTTGTGGTCAACCCTCACAACGCCTCGGTAAGACGGGGGCACGGTAGCTCATGGAGACCTTGGGCAACTGGGGCTTGTCCTTGAGCCAGGAGGCCAGCTCGGCATCGCAACCGTTGCCGGGGGGGATGGGGGCCTGGGGCTGGCAATCCGGGCTGTTCGCCGGGCAGCGCAACCTGACGTGGAAGTGGCTGAAGTGGCCGACCCAGGGGCGCAGCTTGGCGACCCAGGGTTCATCGGCCGCCCGTTTGCACACCTCGGCCTTGATGACGGGGTTGACGAAGATGCGCGCCACCTCGGGCTTGCTGGCGGCGAGGCGCAGCAGATTGAGCTGCTGGGGGCCAAAGCGCCCCGGCAGCATTTTGTAGCTGGGCTCATCGATCAGCGCCCACTCCTTGGGGGCGTCCTGCTCCCATTTGCTGATGGGGCGGTTTGCCATCCGGAACCAGATGTCGGCATCGAGGCCGGTCTGGTGGCTGCGATGGCCCGAGGTGAAGGGGCCGCCACGGGCCATGGCGAGATCGGCGATATAGAGATCCGGCATGCCGGCCAGCCTGGTCTGGTTGGCCAGGCCCTGCAAGTAGTGAATGAGATCGGGGTGACCGTAATAGCGCAGCCGCTTGGTGCGGATCACCTGATAGCCGGGTCCCGTCAGCGGCAGGGATACGCCGTTTTTCAGACAACCGGCCGCGTAGCCGCCGATGGCTTCTGCATAGAGGGCGCTGGTGGTGAACAGCAGGGCAGTGGCGAACATGGGACTCCTGAAGATGGCGGGCTCAGACAGCCCCAAGCATACCAAGAGTTGCGGCCAGTCGTCATCCGCGCTGCCGTGCCGGTTGCAACCCATGGGCGGGCTCGCGCACAATGCGGGCCAACACAGGGCGGCAGGGCCGTTTCCATCATGTGAGGAGGATGAAATGAGAGTCAGTGAACTGGCATCGCGGGGGGGCGTGAACTGGCTGATGCCCCCGGCGCGGCGCTTCTACGGGGTCATGATCTGCCTGTTGCTGGCGAGCCTGGGCACTGTGGTGGCCGCGCTCTTGCTGGGTTATCCCGAGATGGGGCTGCTGCCCTGGGTCGGTCTGGTGTTTGGCGGCATAGTGCTGGTGATGATGGTGTTGCCGCGCAACTGGCAGCGCTGGCGGTTGGCGGAGCTCGCCTGGGACGACCATCACCTTTACCTGCTCAACGGTGGCGAAGACAGGGCCCTGGCCCTGCCGAGGGCGGCACTGGTGGGCATAGAGAGGGATCGCAAGGTGGGGCACGACGGTCAGTGGCTCGACTTCAGCCTGGATCTGGGGCTGGATGGGGAGACCCTGGCCGACGCCACCGCCTTGCTGGGGCTGACCCGGGAAGGCACCCATGAGGTGGCCCCCGGTGTCTATCGCTTTGGTTTTAAACGGGCCTGGCACAGCCGCCGCGCCCTGAGCAACTTGTTGGCCGTGCTGCAGCCAGCCTGACTATTTTCTCGACAATTTATCGCAAAGCTCAGATACTCCCTCTGATTCGAATTGATCTTTCCTGCTCCGATAGTCCAAGAGATCAACGACTTGGGCCTCGAGGCAGGGAGTGCCACGGCATGATGCCATGGCTGGTCCGGCAGGGGGGTTGTGCCCTTACTCCAGGTCGGTGGATGCATAGAGAAGGCACCTTGAATCGAGAGTGGATGGCATGAAGATTTACGTAGGTAATCTGTCGTACCGGATGACGGCCGACGAACTGACAAATGTGTTCAGCCAATTTGGGCAGGTAGACAAGGTCGATATCATCATCGATCGCGATACCGGTCAGTCCAAGGGGTTTGGCTTCATTGAAATGCCTGTCAACGGGGATGCCGAGAAGGCCATCGCCGAGTTGCACGGCACCGAAATAGGTGGCCGGACCATCACAGTCAACCAGGCCAAACCGAAGACAGATGCACCTCGTGGTCGCCCCCAGCGCCATCGTTGAATCGTCTCGATAACGAAAAACGGCATGGATCGCTCCATGCCGTTTTTGTTTGCCTCACGCTCAGTGGCGGGCGGGATCAGGGCACATCGTAACCCAGGGCGGCCTTGCGGATGCGGAACCACTGCTGGCGGTTGAGCTGGATGGACTCGGCCGCCACGGCGGCGGCGATCCGCTCCCGCTTGCCCGAGCCGATGAGCGGCAGCGGCTGGCTCGGCAGCATCATCACCCAGGTGTAGACCACCTGCTCTATGTGCTGAGCGCCCACTTCCTGGCGGATCTGCTCGAGCTCGGCCCGCAGCGGGGCATAGGCGGGATCGTTGAACAGCCGTCCGCCACCGAGGCAGGACCAGGCCATGGGCTTGATGCCCAGTTGCTGGCACTGATCCAGGGCGCCATCCAGCGTTCCTTCCTGATGCAGCGGCGAGATCTCCAGCTGGTTGGTGACCAGGGGGAAGGGCAGGCGGGATTGCAGCAGCGCGAACTGGTGGGGCGTGAAGTTGGAGACACCGGCGTGCTTGATCTTGCCCGCCTGCTTGAGACTGATGAAGGCCTCGGCTACCTCGTCGGCATTCATCAAGGGATCCGGGCGGTGGATCAGCAGCAGATCCAGGTGATCGGTGCCGAGCTTTTGCAAGGAGGCCTCGGCGCTGGCGACGATGTGCTCCTTGCTGGTGTTGTAGTGATTGAGGGCGTGTTCCTGCTTGGCGGTGAGGGCGATGCCGCACTTGCTGACAAGCTCCATCCGGCTGCGCAGGGAGGGCTCCAGACGCAGGGCCTGGCCGAAGGCCTCCTCGCACTGGTAACCGCCATAGATGTCGGCGTGATCTATGGTGGTGACCCCGAGATCCAGGTGGTATTTCATCAGATCCAGCAGGGCGGCCGGGGAGAGTTGCCACTCCATCAGGCGCCAGTAGCCCATGATGAGGCGGGAGAAGGTGGGGCCTTGATGGTGCAGGGCAAGACGGGATACGGACATGGTGACTCCTCTACGGATAAAGAGACGGACAAAAAAAGGCAGAATCAATGCTGCCAGCATCTTGGTCTCTTCTGGCGGACAAGGCAATAATGCCCCCCTCGCGAATTCGAACTATGGTTCTGACCGATAACGGTGCCCGGGCGCAGAAACGGGCCAGAAAGACGATGGAGAGGTGGTGATGGAAGGATTTGCCGCCAGGCTGGAGAGCCTGATCGGGGAGGGCAGCGTCAGCGCCTTCGCCCGCAAGGTGGGGCTGAGTGAGGCCCTGATCCGCAAGTATCTGAAAGGGGCCGAGCCCGGCCTTGGCAAGGCGAACCAGATCGCCATGGGGGCGAACTGCTCCCTGGAGTGGCTCGCCACCGGCTGCGGTTATCTCTACCGCCAGGCCGAGGTGGTGGACAGGGACGCGCTGGCGGCGGCAGGGGCGCTGGTGCAGGAGAGGCTACCCGGCCAGCCGCTGCCGGACGAGCAGCATCTGGTGACCCTGCTTGCCTACTACCAGTTCCTGCGCAGCCACAAGCAGGCGGACGGTTTCCTGGATCTGGCGCGGGCGCGGGAGTTCGGCCGTCATCTGGCAGAGGCCTGAGGCTGCAGGCCCCGGCAGGGCGCCATTCTTCTGATACCCTCTAAGCAATGGACAAATCCAAGGACACGCAGATGAGTTATCTGATCCTGGGCAGTGGCGGGTTGGGGGGGGCCCTGGCCCATGAACTCGCCAGCCGTGGCGAAGAGTGGTTGCTGGCGGGCAGACAGTTGCCCAAAGGGCTGGATCCCGCCTGCTATTTCCCGTTGCAGGAGGTGGATCCGCTCTCCTTCGAGGCACTGTTCACCCTCTATGACACCACCACGCTGCCGACTGTGGTGATCAACACCATAGGCCTGCTGCACGATCTCAATCACATGCCGGAGAGGCGGGTGGAGGAGGTAAGCCCCCAGTGGCTGGGGGAAAGCCTGCAGGCCAATGCCTGGCCCCACCTGGCCCTGGGTGCCAGCCTGAGCCGGCTCATGACCCCCGAGAGCCGGCTGTGGCTCTGCTCTCTCTCGGATCTGGCGGGCAGCCTGGGGACCGGCAACCTGGAGGCCGTCGGGCGCTACAGCTACCGGATGAGCAAGGCGGCCCTCAACATGGGGGCCAGGATCCTGGCCGCCGAGTGGGCCGAGCGCTTCCCCGGCGCCGGCGTCATCACGGTTCACCCCGGGCTCATGGACACCCCCATGCAGCAACCCTTCCGGCAGGGGCTTGACCCCGCCCTGTTGCAGGATCCCGCCCTGGTGGCGCCGCAGTTGCTGGATCTCCTGGCCTCGCTGACCCTGGCGCACTCCGGCCGCTTCGTGGACCTGCGCGGCCAGCCGCTGCCCTGGTGAGCCGCCGGGCTCACATTCCCGCCCCCCATCCCTTGCCAGCATGGTGCCGGCTGGTTAATGTCATGCTCCTGCATCAGGAGGATGACATGCGCTATATCGATTTACGAAGTGATACCGTGACCCAACCCACGGAAGCCATGCGCCAGAGCATGCTGCACGCCGAGGTGGGCGATGATGTCTACGGGGAAGATCCCAGCATCAATGCGCTGGAGCGTCGGGGTGCCGAGCTGCTGGGCAAAGAGGCGGCCCTGTTCGTGCCATCCGGCACCATGTCCAACCTGCTGGCGATGATGAGCCACTGCCAGCGCGGGGAGGGGGCCGTGCTGGGCTCCGCCTCCCACATCTATCGCTACGAGGCGCAGGGCTCTGCCGTGCTGGGCTCTGTGGCCCTGCAGTCTGTTCCCATGCAAGCCGACGGTACCCTGGCGCTCAAGGACGTGCGGGCCGCCATCGCCCCCGATGATGCCCACTTCGTCCAGACCCGGCTGGTGTGCCTTGAAAATACCCACAACGGCAAGGTGCTGCCGCTGTCCTACCTGCGCGAGATGCGCGATTTTGTGAATGAGCACGGCTTGCTGCTGCATCTGGACGGGGCCCGTCTGTTCAATGCGGTGGTGGCGAGTGGCGAGCCGGTCGCGGCCATAGCGGCCCCCTTCGACAGCATCTCCGTCTGTCTCTCCAAGGGGCTGGGGGCGCCGGTCGGTTCATTGCTGGTGGGCTCCCATGGCTTCATCGCGCGGGCCAGACGGCTGCGCAAGATGCTGGGGGGCGGCATGCGTCAGGGGGGGATCCTGGCCCAGGCTGCGCTGTTTGCCCTGGATCAGCACGTCACCCGGCTGGCGGACGATCATCGCCGTGCCAGGCGCCTGGCTGAGGGGCTGGCCTCCTTGCCCGGTATCTCGCTCAATATGGAAGAGGTGCAGACCAACATGGTGTTCCTGCGCTTGACCCAGGGAGATCCCGCCACCCTGCTCGGCTTCATGAAGGAGCGCGGCATCCTCTTCTCCGGCTACGGGGAGCTGAGGCTGGTGACCCATCTGCAGATCACCGATGACGACATCGACGAGGTGATAGATGCGTTCACCGAGTTCCTGAACGGCTGAGGGTGATCGGCAAGCATGAAAAGAAGGGCGCCTGATGGCGCCCTTCTTGTGTCTCTGCGCCGAGGGATCATCCCTGGCGCTGGCCCGTGATCAGCATGGCCTCGTCGGTGGCGTCGTAGATCATGATGGCCAGATGGGTGACCTCGCCGCCGAAATCGGCCAGGGGCACCAGGGTCAGGTTCTGGTACATGTGGGGGGCCGAGCCCGTGATGGGGCGATAGTTGGAGAAGCGCAGCAGATAGGGGCGCTGCTCCCAGGTGCTGAAGGCGCGGTTGTTGAGCTTGAACACCATGTTTGCCTTGCGTTCCAGCCAGGCGCGGTCCACGTCGGGGAAGAGGTCGAACAGCACCTGATCGCGCACCTCGCCGGCCAGCCGGCCGCTGTGGCTCTCCATGAAGCCGTTCCATACCTGTACCCGGTAGCCCTTGTCGAGCACGACCAGCCCCACGTCCAGATTCTGGACTATGTTCATCAGCCAATGAAATTCCCGGATTTCCATGGTCACTCCTGGTGCCTGAGTCTGTGTTGTTGATGCTGGCGATGGGGTCACACCACTAGCGCTAGAGCATATGCATGATCTTGTTGTTCATGGTGGCGATGGAGTCTTCGGTGAACAGTAGCAGCAGGTCGCACTGCACCGCATAACCCTGCACCCGGTAGTTGATCTCGATGGCCAGGGTGCGGCGCCAGCGGCTCTGGTTGGTACGAATGAGATCTCTAATGGGTCTGTGCTGACCGAGCACCACGGGGTGGCCCTGGCTGAAGGGGGTGTCGAGCTGGTTGGCGTAGCCGCGCAGGAAGGCCCCGATCAAGACGTTGGCGGTATCCATCAAGAGCTCCAGCTCGGCGTTGTGATCCAGCACCCCCTGATGGTTCATCAGGCGTGCCAGATCCTGGAAGCTGGCATCGTGGAACAGCAGCAGCGCCTCGCCGGCGATGCCGGCGCCGATGAAGCCCTGGCAGACGGCGGAGAGGGTGTCCGACTCGGCGGCGGCCGAGAGGGCCATGTGCAGCTCTGAGACCTCCAGCACGTTGACGTTGGGGATGGGCAGCACCACGAAGGCATCCAGCAGGCGAGCCAGCAGATCGGCCCCCTGGCCCATGGCGACGTTGGCGAGCTCCTGATAGACATCCCGCAGCTCGGGGGTGAACTGGATGGTGCTCTCGAGGGGGGCGTGACCGGCGGTGGCAAGGGCGGGGGCGGCGGCCGGCTGGGGCGCCGCTTGCCACAAGCCGTGGCGGACGAGCAGGGCGAGCAGGCTCTCGGGCGAGGCCGGCTTCTTGATGAAATCGAGGGCCCCGAGGGCCATGACGCGGGCGTGGGCTTCCGGCTGGATGTCGCCGGAGACCACGATCACCTTGCTGCGCAGCCCCTCGCGCTTGAGGGTCTCCAGCACGCCATAGCCGTCCATTTCCGGCATGGTCAGATCGAGAAAGATCAGATCGCCGTGGCCCATCAGGATCTGCTCAACCCCTTCCAGGCCGTCAGCGGCCTGGTGCAGGGTGACATTCCAGCCGGCAGGCAGGGCGCGCATCAACTGCTTGCGAGCGAACCCCGAGTCATCACATATCAATACATTCATAGTGTTAGCCGACCTGTGCAACGAGGATTGCGCTAAGTGTGGGCGATCAACCGTCAGATGCAACGGGCAGCGGCATGGCCGGCAAAAATTGATCGTCCCGCTGATGATGGCGATAGCGTGCGGAGTATTTCTCGACGAAATCGGCAAACATCTTAACACGCAACGGCGTGAACTGGGGCTGGCATTGGAGCATGTAGAAGGGGCGCTTGCCCGACTGCCAGTCCGGCAGCACGGCGACCAGCTGCTCGTCCTGCAGGAAGGGGTGCACATAGTGCAGGGGGGCATTGACGATGCCGAGGTGGCGCCGGGCCGCCCGCACCGCGGCCTGGGTCTGGTTGACGTTCAGGCGCGGTGTCCGTTTGATCTGCACCGTCTGCTGATCCCGACCGCTCAGCTGCCAGTGCTGGTGGGGCCAGCAGTAGATGAGATCGTGCTCTTCCAGCTGGGCCGGGTGGGAGGGGATGCCCATCTTCTCCAGATAGAGGGGGGAGGCAAACAGGCCGTACTCGATGTGGCCGAGGCAGATGGCATTGGGCAGGGTCTGGGAGAGCTCGCCGTTGAAAAACACCAGATCCCTGTCCTGATCGCAGAGGGGGGTGTGGTCATTGGTCTGGCTGATGTCGAACTGCACCCCGGGATAGCGCAGACCGAAGTCCGCCAGCATGTCGACCAGGATGGTATTGGAGAGGGCGATGGGTGCGGCGAGGCGGATGAGGCCGCTGATGTCCCTCTCCTGGCCCTGGATCTCGCCGGTCGCCTGCTCGATTTCGGCCAGCGGCGTGCACAGGCGCTCGTAATAGCGCAGCCCCTCGTCGGTGAGGCGCAGCTTGCGGGTGGATCGGTGCAGCAAGGCGCACCCGAGCTGTTCTTCCAGTTGTGAGATGCGTCGACTGATGGTGCCGGTCGGCATGCCCAGCGCGGCGGCGGCGTGGGAGAAACCGCCCTCTTGCACCACCTTGACGAACAGATAGAACTCTTCGATGTACTTCATAAGCGGCTTAGGGGGTGTTTGTAACAAGCCAGTGACCTTATGAAGAGTCGCCAGGCTTGGCAAGCGCAATCCGGCGTTTAATTGATCTGGATTAGATTCGACTCGCGCTGGTACTGATTGAGCAGATGGACGAAGTCGGCGGGGGGGCGATCCAGGCTGTTGTCCGGCACCAGCAGATCATAACCCAGCAGATCCCGCAGCCTGGCCATGCGGTTGCCCAGCATGGCGATCACCCCATCGTACTGCTGGCCAGAGGGGGAACGAAAGCGGCTCTCCTCCAGCAACCCCTCGCCCAGCAGACCGCTGCCGCAGCCTCCGGTGAGGCAGTCGGGGCGCTCGCTGTTCATGGCCTGCAACAGCACGGCGCGCTGCTCGGTCAGCAGGCGAACGGCCAGCCTGGGTGTGATCAGCGTCAAGAAATCGTCGTAATCCTTAATCTTCAAACCAATGTAGGGCAGGGGCACCAGATCCCACCCTAAATGGATACGTGGCTGGTCAATTCGCTGAATATTTCTCCATTTCAGGATCCAGCCACCGTACTTATGGTGATATTGCAGACAATCCTGACACAGAGAGAGACTAAAATGAGGCTCAGCCAGTTTCAGCGCCCCGACAAGAATTGTCATCAGACCCGTCAGCAGGAGGAAGATGACCGGCATTAGTAGTTGTTCAGGAAAGAAAAAAAGTATAAAAATCATAGTAATGGTTATGACCATGCCCAACAGTACCAGTGTGAGCCCATTTCTTCTGACCATGGGGATCACATGTAGCGTTTTCATATGATTTCGGCCCTTTTTCAGCTGCCTGTTTCCAGATTATGGGTCGGAACGGATTTTGTACCAGCACGGACGCGTTTGCCAAAGACGGATCCAGGCTGGTTCTGCCATGAGCTTTCAGCATGAATCATCACGCAACATGAATACGCTAGACGAACGCCTGCTTACCGCAATGGACGTGCTCCATACGCCCATCTGGGTCTATGACATCCAGCGTCACCACATTTACTGGGCCAATGGCTCCGCCCTGGGATTGTGGGAGGCGAGCTCCCTGGCCGAGCTGCAATCCCGCGACTTCTCGGCCGACATGGCCGCTGCCATCGATCTGCTGTTGCAGCGTTATCTCGGTGATTTTCAACAGGATCGCAGTTACAACGAGTGGTGGACCCTCTCCCCCAAGGGGGTCAAGAAGCAGGTCTATCTGCGCCTCTCCGGCATCCAGCTCGCCGGGCGCCAGATGATGATGACGGAGGCGGTCATCGATGCCGATACCCTCTATCAGGAGTCCTCCCTCGCCACCGGCGACACTTTGGCCTGCCTGTTCGACAACGAGGGGGGCCTCGAGAGCGGCAACCACCACTTCGACATGTGCTTTGGCACTGGCATCACCCGGCTTGCCCAGGTCTTCTCCGGTGACGACGAGGCCTTCTACACCCGGCTCTCCCGGGTGGGAGAGGTGGTGGCCGAGGGGGAGTGCCGGACCCGGAAGGGGATGCGCTGGTTCCAGTATCAGTTCCGCCACATCCAGCAGGGGGCCCGGATCCTGCTGACCATGCGGGACATCACGGATCGCAAGCTCGAGGAGCTGGAACACCGTCACCTGGCCTGGCACGACTCCCTCACCGGCCTGCTCAATCGCTACGGCCTGATGAAGTCCCTCGAGGCCTACTGCGGCCTGGGGGGGCGCTTTGCCCTGGTGTTCATGGATCTGGACAACTTCAAGCTGGTCAATGACAACTATGGCCACAAGGCGGGGGATCGCCTGCTGGAGCGGGTGGCCGGCCGGCTCAAGCAGATCTGCCCGCGGGACGTGGAGCTGGCGCGCCTCGGTGGGGACGAGTTCACCGCCCTGGTGCCCCTCGGTCAGGCCAGCGAGCGGGCGCAGGAGGTGGCGGATCTCATGCTCTCCCAGATGAGCAAGCCGCTGCAGCTGAGCGGGGTGCCCGAGGTCACCATAGGCGGCAGCATCGGCATCGCCATCTATCCGGACGACGCGGACGACGGGGACAACCTCATCACCCGCGCCGACATGGCCATGTACCAGGCCAAGCAGATGGGGCGCCTGCGCTGGCAGCGCTTCACCCCCAGCATGCAGCAGAGCCTGCACCGCAAGCTCACCCTGAAGCAGTTTCTGGCCAAGGCCGTCGGCCGGGGGGAGCTGAGCCTGCGCTATCAACCCCAGGTGGACGTGGCCCAGGGGAAGCTCATCGGTCTGGAGGCCCTGCTGCGCTGGTACAACCCCGTGCTCGGGCACGTTTCGCCGGTGGAGTTCATCCCGCTTGCCGAAGAGATGGGGCTGATCCGTGAAATCGGGAGCTGGGTGCTCGCCACCGCCTTGGCCCAGATGGGGGAGTGGCAGCGTCAATGGCAGGTGCGGGTGCCGGTCTCGGTCAACCTCTCCGGCTTCCAGCTCTCCGCCTCCCTGCCGGGGCAGGTGGCGCAGCAGCTCAGGGAGTCCAATGTCGAGGCGGGCCTGCTGACCCTGGAGCTGACCGAAACCGTGCTGATGCTGGACATGAAGGGCTGCATCGAGATCCTCGACGCCCTGAGCGAGCAGGGGATCAAGATCGCCATCGACGACTTCGGCACCGGCTACTCGTCGCTCGCCTACCTCAACCGCCTGCCCATCGACACCATCAAGCTGGATCGCTCCTTCGTGGTCGGGCTGAACCTGCCGGTGATCCGGGCCACCGTGGCCATGGCCACCAGCCTGGGGCTCGGGATCCTGGCGGAAGGGGTGGAGGACGAGCACGAGCTGGCGGCCCTGCGGGCCCAGGGCTGCCACGTCTTCCAGGGATTCCTGTTCAGCCCCCCCATGACCCCGGAGGAGGTGGCGGCGGCAGGCTTTGGGATCCGCTGCAAGCTTGGCCACTATCCGCTGGCAAGTCGTTGAGAACCTTGCCGATAAGTGTGCGGCATGTCCCATTTCAGGAGCGTGACATGCCAAATTAAACATAATTAATCGAATTTTTGTCTCATATCATGGGATTCATTAGACGTTATCGCTAGTATGCGCGCTCATTCCTTGGTAATGGAGTATCACCATAATGAGTCAAGCCGCAGTGAACGAGCGTCCGGCCAGTCCCAATGGCTGGTTGAACCGCTTCCTGAACGGGGTCGAGAAGGCGGGCAACAAGCTGCCGGATCCCGCCATGTTGTTCCTCTATGCCTTGCTGATCGTCTGGGTCGGCTCCTGGATAGGCTCCCAGTTCTCCTTCGATCTGGTCAATCCCCGCACCGGGGAGGCCGTGGTGGTCAACAACCTGTTGACCGGGGCAGGGCTGGCCGAGTTTCTCGCCAGCATGGTCACCACCTTCACCGGCTTTGCGCCCCTTGGCATAGTGCTGGTGGCCATGCTGGGGGTTGGAGTGGCCGAGCAGTCCGGCTTCATCAACACCGGCCTGAAGAAGTTGCTCAAGGTCACCCCGGCGCGCTTCCTGACCCCCATGCTGATCCTGGTGGCCATCGTCAGCCATACGGCGGCAGATGCGGGCTATGTGCTGGTGATCCCCATCGGCGGCATCATCTTCCATGCGGCGGGCCGTCACCCGCTAGCGGGCATAGCCGCGGCCTTTGCCGGGGTCTCCGGCGGCTTCGCCGCCAACTTCCTCCCCTCCGGCGGGGATGCCCTGCTGCAGGGGTTCACCCAGTCGGCGGCCCAGCTGCTCGACCCCGACTACATGGTCAACACCCTGTGCAACATCATCTTCACCGGTGCCTCCTCCCTGCTGATCATCTGCGTGGGCTGGTTTGTCACCGAGAAGATAGTGGAGCCGCGCCTCAAGCAGGTGCCCCTCAACGAGGATCTGGAGAGTGCCGACGAGATGGGGTGCTACAGCGCGCAGGAGAGCCGGGCCTTCAACTGGGCCGGGTTTGCCATGCTGGCGGCCGTGGTGCTGCTGGGGCTGGCCCTGTCCCCGGACGACTCGCCGATGCGGGCACCGGATGGATCGCTCACCACCTTCGCGGCACCCGTGATGAAGTCCATCGTGCCCCTCATCTTCCTGCTCTTCATCCTGCCCGGCATCGTCTACGGCTTCGTGGCAGGGAGCTTCAAGAGCGGCAAGGATGTGATCGATGCCATGTCGGCCACCATGAACAAGATGGGCTCCTACATGGTGATGGCCTTCTTCTGCGCCCTCTTCATCAAGGCGTTCGGTGACTCCAACCTGGGGACCCTGCTGGCCCTCTCCGGCGCCGAGGTGCTCCACGCCCTGGCGCTACCGGGGGAGGTGACCATAGTCGGCATGATACTGCTCACCGCCAGCGTCAACCTGGTGGTGGGGTCGGCCTCGGCCAAGTGGGCGCTCATCAGCCCCATCCTGGTGCCCATGCTGATGGCGGTGGGGATCTCGCCGGAGCTGACCCAGGCCGCCTATCGGGTAGGGGATTCCGCTTCCAACATCATCACTCCACTGATGGTCTTCTTCCCCCTGGTGGTGGTCTACTGCCAGCAGTATGTGAAGAGCACCGGCATCGGCACCCTGGTCTCCATGATGCTGCCCTACTCCCTGGCCTTCCTGGTGAGCTGGACCTGCTTCCTGCTGCTCTACTGGGCGCTGGGCTTCCCGCTCGGGCTGCAGGCCCCCTATGTCTATCCTGCCCCCTGAGGGTGACGAGGGGCCTTGGGCCCCTCGCTTTTTTTGGGTACAGTGTGACCTTCATTTTGGAGGCACCATGAACCCGACCATAGATCTCATCCTTTCCCATCGCTCCATTCGTCAGTTCACCCCTGAGCCCATCAGCGCCTCGCAACTCGATCAGATACTGAGCGCCGCCCAGAGCGCCTCCAGCTCCAGCTTCCTGCAGGCCAACAGCCTTATCCGGGTGACGGACAAGGGGCTGCGTGCCACCCTGGCCGAGCTGGCCGGGCACCAGGCCTACGTGGCCGAGGCGGCGGAGTTCCTGCTGTTTTGCGCCGACTATCAACGCCACAGCCAGATAGTGCCGGAGGCCCAGACCGGCTTCGTGGAGCAGCTCATGATAGGGGCCATCGACGGGGCCCTGATGGCCCAGAATGCCCTGCTGGCGGCCCAGTCCCTGGGCCTGGGTGGCGTCTACATCGGCGGCATTCGCAACAACCCGGCGGCGGTGAGCGAGCTGCTGGGGCTGCCCCATCAGGTGATCCCGCTGTTCGGTCTCTGTCTGGGCCATCCCGCCCAGCAGCCGGAGCAGAAGCCGCGGCTGCCCCGCGCGCTGGTGGTGCACGAGAACCGCTATCCAGAGACGCTTGATCGCGCCCTGCTGGCGCAATACGACAGCCAAATCCACGACTACTACCTGGCCCGCAGCAGCAACAACAAGGTGCAGACCTGGAGCGGACAGATCAAGGCCATCCTCGGCAAGGAGGCGCGTCCCTTCATGCTGGGATTCCTCCAGTCGAAGGGGTTTTGCCTCAAGTAATGGGGGCGGCGGGCGATATGGAGCATGAGGCCCTGGGCATCGCCCTCGCTGCGGCTCCCTTGCGTTGTTGTGAGGCAAGGTGCGATCTGGGCGCTACCCTATGCGGGTAAGCTGTTGTAGGATCACGCAATTGGATTGGGACAGGAGTGTGAATACCCTATGATTTTAACCTTGATATTGCTGTCGATTGGCGCACTCCTGTTTCTGGTCATCGCCTATAACGTGGTGCAGCAATACAAACAGAAGGCGGAAGCCGACAAGCGCCAGGCCATCGCCCGCCACAAGGCGGTGGCGGACGAGACCGAAGAGGTGCTGCTGAACGTCAACCTGGTGCCCTTCTCCAAGAACATGGTGCTGCTGCTGCAACACCGGATCCTGGATGCCTACCGCGCCATAGTGCAGGTGATGCCGAACCCCCAGGTCAAGCAGCGCATCCTCGACGTCCAGACCCAGATCAAGAACGTGCAGGAGAACTACAGCAGTCAGGACGAGGGGCACTTCAAGACCCCAGAGTCCGACCGTCAGGCGATCCAGATGCTGCAACTGGCCAAGAAGATGCGGGCCGTGCTGCGGGTCGAGCACAACAAGGGCAAGATTGATCCTCAGGGGTTCGCCCAGGAGGATCGCCGCCTCGAGCTGATGCAGCTCAAGATCAACATCGCCAACCTGATCAAGCGGGCCATGGATGCCCAGATCCAGGGGCAGTACGGCACCTGCCGTCAGCTCTATACCAAGGGGCTCGGCGCCCTGGCCAATGTCTCCGACAAGGATCCCTACCTGCTGGCGCGGGAAGAGGACATGCGCCAGGGGATGCGCCAGCTGGAAGAGCATCTGCAGCAGCACAGCGAGAAGGAGCTGCAAAACATCAAGGACAAAGAAGCGGACGAGCTCGATGTCCTGTTCCAACCCAAGAAGAAATGGTGATCATGTCTCATCCACTGGATACCACGCTGGGGCCCATGGCCCCATTCGTTTGCCAACTGCTCACTGAAATGCACGCCCTCATGGGGGAGTGCGAGGCCCCCCAGGTGGATCATCTCTGCTACCGCGCGGCCACCCTGCCGGAATACCTCGCCCTGAAAGAGACGCTGGCGCGCCATGGGGTGCTGCTGGTGGAGGGGATGATAGGGGGCCGCCCCATCGCCACCTATCGCCTGCATCAACCCGTCTGCTGGCAGCAGGTCACGGTTCCCTGCATCGAGCTGGCCGCCCCCAAGGCGGGCCGCGCCCATCAGGCGGGGCTGGAGCACATAGAGCTGGTGGTGCCCTCGCTCACGGCTCTGGTGGCCGCCTATCCCGGGCTTGAGTTCAAGACGGCCAACATGGACGACGGGCGCAACCCGGATGTGGGGCTGATGTTGCCGTCGGGGCAGATCAAGTTTCATCTGCGCCCCTTGAGCGAGGTGATCGACGAGGAGCTGCACACAGGCGCCGTGGTGCCGGTGCCGGCGGGCTATTACGACGGCCTGTGAGCTGCGGGCCCCGTCACTGGCGTGACGAGGCGTGACAGGAGAGGGGCGGCGCCGCGCGCCCCTTGAGATGACCGAGCCAGAGGCTCAAGGCGGCTGTGACGCACAAGACCAGCTCGATGCCGAGCACCAATCCCCAGAGACCCCCCCGCTCCCAGAAGGGATGCAAGTAAAGCCCCCCCAGACTGGCCCCCAGATAATACCCCACCAGATAGAGCGACGAGGCGAGCGCCCTGTTGTGCTCCACATGCTGACCGACCCAGGCGCTGGCGCAGGCGTGGGCGAGGAAGAAGCCGAAGCTCGAGACCAGCAGACCCCCTATGATGGCGGCAAGGGTCCCCTGCAGCAGGGCGAGGCTGCCAAGCGCCATCAGGGTGATCCCCGCCAGCAGCAGGCGCTGCGCCCCAAAGCGATGGGCACAGCGGCCGCTCAGGGAGGAGGCGAGGGTGCCGGTGAGGTAGGTCAGAAACAGCATGCCGAGCCACTGGGTCGGCAGGGAGAAGGGGGCCTTGACCAGCAGGAAGGTGAGGTAGCTGTACTGGTTCAGGAAGACCATGAAGTTGAGCCCGCCGATGAGATAGGCCCCCAGCAGCAAGGGATTGCCGAGGTGGCTCTGGATGGCGCGGCGCAGTTGCCCCGGTGCGGCCTCCACGGCCACGAAGCGGGTCTGGGCCGGTAGCAGCCAGATGACCAGCGGCAACAGGGCGAGACTGATGAGTCCGATGCCGAGGAAGGTATGCTGCCAGTCCCCGAACCAGCCTGCCAGCAGGCCGCCGACCACACGGCCGGCGATGCCGCCGAGGGAGTTGGCGGCGATATAGACCCCCACCGCCGAGAGCAGGGCGCGCTTGCTGAACTCTTCTCCCATGTAGGCGATGGCGGTGGCAGGCAGCCCGGCCAGCAGTGCCCCCTGCAGCACGCGCAGGCACACCAGCAGATCGAAGCGGGTCACCCAGGGAATGCACAGGGAGAGCAGGATGGCGCAGGTCAGGGTCCACAGCATGATCCGCCGTCGCCCGAACCTGTCCGCCAGGCGGGCGCAGATGAGCAGGGATCCCGCGAGCCCCGCGGTGCAGCCCGCCAGGGTCCATCCTGCAGACAGGGAGCTGACGGAGAACACCTCCGCCAGCAGGGGCAGCAGGGGGTGGGTCTGATAGAGATTGAGAAATACCAGGAAGGATCCCAGGCTGAGGGCCAGGGTGGCGCGTATCCATTCGCGACTGCCGACTTCGATCATTTGGAGTTGTCCCGACGACTTTTGTGCAGAGTAGTGGGTCGCCTTATATAAATATAATATATTTAAGTTATCAGTCTGATAAATGGAATTGATATGGATCTGAAACAGCTCGGTTACCTGCTGGCGGTGCGGGACGCGGGCTCCTTTACCAAGGCCGCCCAGGGCCTGCACGTGGCGCAACCGGCCGTCAGCATGGCCATCGCCAAGCTGGAGCAACAACTCGATCTGCGCCTGTTCGACAGGCAGGATCGCAGCGTGCGGCTCACCCCGGAGGGAGAGGTGCTCTGCCGCCATGCCGAGCGGCTGCTGCTGCAGATGCACCAGGCAGAGGCGGAGATGGCCGAGCTCAAGGGACTGGAGCGGGGGGAGGTGCGCATCGGCATCCCCTACATGATGGGCTCCTATTACTTCCCGCCGATCCTGATGGCCTTCAAGCATCGCTACCCCGGTCTGAAGATCCGGGTGGAGGAGGCGGGCACCCGGGAACTGCTCAGTCGCATGGTGGACGGCAGCCTGGATCTGGCCATCCTCATCACCAGCGACTTGCCGCCTGCTCTCGAGGGGGCCCAGCTGCTGCGGGAAGAGATGCTGATGGTGGTGGGGGAGGAGCATCCTCTGCGGGGGGCCGGCGCTGTCTCGCTGCCCCAGTTCTTCAACCAGGAGCTCGCCATGTTCCGGCGGGGCTTCTACCACAGAGAGCACATGGAGGCGCTGGCACAAGGCCTGGGAATAGAGCCGAACATCGGCTTCGAGAGCAACCTCATCCCCCTGCTCAAGGCGGTGGTGAGACAAGGGTTTGCCGTGACCACCTTCCTGCGCATGGTGCTGGAGGAGGAGACGACTCTCAGCGGGATCCCCTTTGCTCCGCCCATCTTCCTCGATCTCTGCGTGGCCTGGCGGCGGGGGGATCCCCTCTCCATGGCCAACCGGGCGCTGCGGGATTTCCTGCTGGCACAGGCCAAGCCAGAGCCAACCCCGGATGGTGCCCTGAGGGACAACAACCTGGGGGAGAACAGATAGGGCCGCAAGATCGCCAACAAAAACGCCTCCCGATGGAGGCGTTTTTCATGCCGATGCCAGGCTTCGAGCCATCACTTCTTGAACAGGTGATCCAGCTTGTTGGCCTTGGTGGAGAGATAGAACTCGTTGTGGGGATTGCGACCCTCCTGCAGGGGGACGCGCTCGGCCACCGGAATGCCAAAGGATTCCATCGCCTTCAGCTTGCGCGGATTGTTGGTCATCAGGCGCAGGCTCTTGACCTCCAAGGCCTTCAGCATGTCGGCACAGATGGTGTAATCGCGCATGTCGGCGGCAAAGCCCAGTGCCACGTTGGCTTCGACGGTGTCGGCGCCCTGATCCTGCAGATGATAGGCGCGGATCTTGTTGAGCAGGCCGATGCCACGCCCTTCCTGACGGACATACAGCAAGACGCCGCGACCGGCCTTGGCGATCTTCTCCATGGCGGCCTGCAGCTGGAAGCCGCAGTCGCAGCGAAGGCTGAACAGGGCATCCCCGGTCAGACACTCGGAATGAATTCGACCCAGCACGGGTTCACCGTCCGCGATATCGCCCATCACCAGCGCGGCGTGATCCTTGCCTGTGCCGGTTTCCTGAAAGCCTACCAGCGTGAAGATACCCCAAGGGGTCGGCAACTTGGATTTGGCTACGAGAGTAATGCTGCTCATAGGGTTGCTCCTGACTACAGCTGCTTGAAAAAGGCGGCTAGTTTAACGTGCCTCACCCCTAACAACCATAAGAACAAAAGCTTGTATTCAGGAATGATCCACTCGATTGGTCATAATAGGCGCAATCGCGACGACTTTTGCGCAATTGTGCGCCTCGACAACTGCCAGCGCCGGTGCATTCGGGTATAATCGGCGCCCATTACCCCTCCCGACAGGGATACGGGCAACCAGTCAACATGCCGAGTGCGCAGGAGAAAAGTTATGCCTCAGATGGCCCCCGTGATGACAATTGATGGCCCGAGTGGAGCCGGTAAAGGCACCCTGTGCCAGCTGTTGGCAGAGAAACTGGGTTGGCACCTGCTCGACTCCGGTGCCATCTACCGGGTACTGGCGCTGGCGGCCTTGCACCACGATGTGGAGCTCGATGCCGAAGCCGCGCTGGTGCCCCTGGCCGCCAATCTGGACGTGCAGTTCCAGGTCGACGGTGGACAGGTCAAGGTGGTGCTGGAAGGGGAGGATGTTTCCCGTACCATCCGCTCCCAGGAAGTGAGCGATGCTGCCAGCAAGGTCGCCGTCTTCCCCCGCGTGCGCGAGGCGCTGCTGCGCCGCCAGCGAGCCTTCCGTCAGTTGCCGGGCCTCATTGCCGATGGCCGTGACATGGGCACAGTGGTTTTCCCCGAGGCCGAGGTGAAGATTTTCCTCGATGCCAGCGCGGAGGAGCGGGCGCAGCGCCGCTATAAGCAGTTGCAAGATAAGGGCTTTGATGTTAACTTTGAGCGTCTTTTAACCGAGATTCGGGAACGTGACGACCGCGACAGAAATCGCGCCGTTGCCCCCCTGAAACCCGCGGAAGATGCTCTTGTGGTAGACTCAACGTCTATGACCATAGATGACGTACTGGCAACGGTGCTCGCCTATGCGGAGCAACAACTTGGTGATGTCAGCACCAGCTGATGTCAGTCGTCTGCACCATGGATGGCGCAGATAATTTAAAACAACCCCGCTTGTGCCGGATTGCGAGTGGATGTTTCATTTGTGACACAAACAATGATCGAATCTTTTGCTCAACTCTTTGAAGAGTCCCTGAATGCCGTTGAAACCCGTCAAGGTTCCATCGTCAAGGGCACCGTCGTTGCTATCGAGAACGGTTTCGTACTGGTTGACGCCGGTCTGAAATCCGAGTCTGCCATTCCTGCTGAAGAGTTCAAGAACGCCCTGGGCGAGCTGGAAATCAACGTAGGCGACACCGTTGACGTGGCTCTGGACTCTATCGAAGATGGTTTCGGCGAAACCAAGCTGTCCCGCGAAAAAGCCAAGCGCCACGAAGCCTGGCTGCAGCTTGAGAAGGCATACGAAGAGCAAGCTACCGTTATCGGTATCATCAACGGCAAGGTCAAGGGTGGTTTCACCGTTGAGCTGAACGGCATCCGTGCCTTCCTGCCGGGTTCTCTGGTTGACGTGCGTCCGATCCGTGACACCGCTCACCTGGAAAACAAAGAACTCGAGTTCAAGGTCATCAAGCTGGACCAGAAGCGCAACAACGTTGTCGTTTCCCGTCGTGCCGTGATCGAAACCGAGAACACCTCCGAGCGCGAAAGCCTGCTGGCCAACCTGCAAGAAGGTCAAGAAGTTAAGGGTATCGTCAAGAACCTGACCGACTACGGTGCATTCGTAGATCTGGGCGGCGTTGACGGCCTGCTGCACATCACCGACATGGCGTGGAAGCGCGTTAAGCATCCTTCCGAAATCGTCAACGTTGGCGACGAGATCGCAGTCAAGGTTCTGAAGTTCGACCGCGAGCGTACCCGTGTATCCCTGGGTCTGAAGCAGCTGGGCGAAGATCCCTGGGTTGCTATCGCCAAGCGTTACCCGGAGACCACCCGTCTGTCTGGCCGCGTGACCAACCTGACCGACTACGGCTGCTTCGTTGAAATCGAAGAAGGCGTTGAAGGCCTGGTACACGTATCCGAGATGGATTGGACCAACAAGAACATCCACCCGTCCAAGGTTGTCAACGTTGGCGACGTGGTTGACGTGATGGTTCTGGACATCGACGAAGAGCGTCGTCGTATCTCCCTGGGTCTGAAGCAGTGCAAATCCAACCCGTGGCAGCTGTTTGCCGAAACTCACGCCAAGGGCGACCGTGTTTCCGGCAAGATCAAGTCCATCACTGACTTCGGTATCTTCATCGGTCTGGACGGCGGCATCGACGGCCTGGTTCACCTGTCTGACATCTCCTGGAACAACCAGGGCGAAGAAGCAGTACGTGAATTCAAGAAGGGCGACGAAATCGAAGCCGTTGTTCTGCAAGTGGACCCGGAGCGCGAGCGCATCTCCCTGGGTGTCAAGCAGATCGAAGAAGACCCGTTCAACAAGTACCTGTCTGACAACAAGAAAGGTGCTATCGTGAAGGGTAAGGTTACCGAGGTTGATGCCAAGGGTGCCGTGATCGAACTGGCTGACGGCGTGGAAGGCTACCTGCGTGCCTCCGACGCTGCTCGTGACCGTGTAGAAGACGCCACTCTGGTGCTGTCTGTTGGTGACGAAGTTGAAGCCAAATTCATGGGTGTTGATCGCAAGAATCGTACCGTAAGCCTGTCTGTCCGTGCCAAGGACGAGGCTGACGAGCGTGTTGCCATCGACAGCCTGAACCAACAAGAAGAAGTTGTGTTCAGCAATGCCATGATGGAAGCGTTCAAAGCCGCCAAGGGTGAGTAATCCTTGATGCAAGAAAAGGGCGGCTTCACGCCGCCCTTTTTTATCTTGGCATAATGAAAATTGCATGTGATCGGGGAAGGAGATTTAACCTTATGACCAAATCAGATCTCATCGAACAATTGGCTGCCAGCCGCATGCATATGCCGGCCAAAGATGTCGAAGCCGCCATCAAGGAGATCCTTGAGCAGATGGCATCGACCTTGCAAAACGGCGACCGGATTGAAATCCGAGGATTTGGAAGTTTCTCACTGCACTATCGTGCGCCCCGCGTGGGTCGCAACCCCAAGACTGGGGACAAGGTTGAACTGACCGGGAAATATGTCCCGCATTTCAAGCCTGGTAAAGAGTTGCGCGAACGCGTGAACATCATCGAATAATGCAGAAAATGGCATACCTGGGTATGCCTTTTTTATTTTTACGTCTTTAGATATGTGATTTGTCAGGTTTCTCGCAGTCTTTTCCCATTCGCTCTAGAGTCTGCCTGTAATTTTAAGGATAATCAGTCTCTCATTAGCTACAGACAGGGAGATCTTATGAAGCGTATCTTGGCCCTCATCCCATTGGTGCTGGTGTTTGTACTGACCCTCGCCATCGGTTCGCAAAATGGCCAGCTGGTGCAGTTCAACTATCTCATCGCCCAGGGGGAGTTCTCTCTCTCCATGTTGCTGGGGTTCTTCTTTGCCGGTGGCTTCCTGTTGGGCTGGCTGGTGTTCGGTCTGCTCTTCCTGCGCTTGAAACTGCAAAACCGTACCCTCAGTCGCACCATGCGTCGTCAATCCCGTGAGTTGGAGCTAGCCCGGTCGCCAGCCAAGGAATAATGTCCCTCGATGCTTGAACTGCTTTTCCTGCTGTTGCCGATTGCCGCTGGTTATGGCTGGTACATGGGACGCAGGAGTGTTCGCCAGGACACCCAGCAACAGAGTAACCAGTTTTCCCGCCAGTACGTGGCGGGCCTCAACTATTTGCTGTCTGACGAGTCGGACAAGGCGGTGGATCTCTTTATCCAGCTGCTGGAAGTCGACAGCGAAACCATCGAAACCCATCTCTCCCTCGGCAACCTGTTTCGTCAGCGGGGGGAGGTCGATCGTGCCATCAAGATCCACCAGAACCTGGTCGCCCGCCAGCTGACCCGGGAGCAGCGTCAGCTCGCGCTGCAGGAGCTGGCCCGGGATTTTCTGGCTGCCGGCCTGCTGGATCGGGCCGAAGCGCTCTGGAAGGAGCTGTGCGAAGACAGCGACTTTGAAGAGACGGCCCTGGCGCAGTTGCTCATCATCCATCAACAGCTGCGTGACTGGGACAAGGCCATCGAGGTCGCCATTCGCCTGCAGAAATTCCAGGGCAAGAAGCTGGCGGAGCCCATCTCCCATTTCTATTGCGAGCAGGCCGAGAACGCCTTGCGCGACGGTGACAAGGGGGCGGGGGTCGCCAAGTTCAAGCGGGCGCTCGCAGCCCACCCTGCCTGTGCTCGGGCCAGCCTGCGACTGGCCGATCTGTCGATGAAGGAGGGCAAGTTCGAGGAGGCCAGCAAGGATCTGCTGCGGGTGTTCGAGCAGGACATGGATTTTGCCTCCGAGGCCATGCCCAGGCTGCTCGATTGCTATCAGCAGCTTGGCCGCACCCAGGAGCTGATCCCGCTGCTGGAGAAGGCGGTGGAGGATCATGCCGGTGTCAGCGTGACCCTGGCCCTGGCCAATCTGGTGGAGGCCCGCGACGGCCTGAGCCAGGCCCGCGCCCTGGTGCTGCGCCAGCTGCGGCGCCACCCCTCCATGAAGGGGTTTTACCAGCTGGTGGGCTTCCAGCTGGCGAGCGCCGAGGAGGGGCCCGCCAAGGAGAGTCTGGAGCTGCTGCAGCAGCTGGTCGGCGAGCAGATCAAGATAAAATCGACCCACAAGTGCCGCCAGTGCGGCTTTGCCACCCATTCGCTGTTCTGGCAGTGTCCCTCCTGCCGGCAGTGGGGCTCCATCAAGCCTATCCGTGGCCTGGATGGTGAATAGCCCTTAGTGACAAAAGGTCCGTCCCCGCGCGTCTCGAGCGGGGGCGGCAAGCCTAACCTGGCGCAAACCCGAGTGAGCAAGATGCCAGACTGCGACCGGCTCGCCGGCCGTGTCGAGTCTGGATGTGGCATAACAACCCATAGGAAGTGACATGCAAGACCCCAAAGTACTGGTCGCGCTGGATTATCAGCACGAAGCCGATGCCTTCGCCTTCATTGAACAGATCTCTCCGGCCGAGTGCCGCCTCAAGGTGGGCAAGGAGATGTTTACCCTGTTTGGCCCCCAGTTCGTGCGCCAGCTGGTGGCCAAGGGCTTCGAGGTGTTCCTGGACCTGAAGTTTCACGACATTCCCAATACGGTTGCCAAGGCCGTGGCGGCGAGTGCCGAGCTCGGGGTCTGGATGGTGAATGTCCATGCCAGCGGGGGAGAGCGCATGATGCGCGCCGCCAGGGAGGCGCTGCTGCCCTATGGCGACAAGGCGCCCTTGCTGATTGGTGTGACCGTGCTGACCAGCATGGAGCAGTCCGACATGGCGCCCCTGGGTCTGGATGTGAGTCCGGCCGAGCAGGTGATCCGGCTGGCCACCCTCGCCAAGACGGCAGGGCTGGACGGCGTGGTCTGCTCCGCCGAGGAGGCTCGCGAGTTGAAAGCCTTGCTCGGCTCTGACTTCAAGCTGGTGACCCCGGGCATTCGCCCGAGCGGATCGGCGGCCGGGGATCAACGCCGGGTCATGACGCCGCTGGCGGCGGTGCAGGCGGGGGCCGACTACCTGGTGATAGGCCGCCCCATTACCCAGGCGGCGGATCCGGCTGCCGTGCTGGGGGCGATCAACGCCGAGCTCTGCCGATAAGGGCCGACCCCTGAATGACAACAGGCCGGATTGCAGATCCGGCCTGTTGCGTTTTGATGGGTAGCTGAGCGCTGCTGCAAATGAGTGGCAGCCCTTATCCCCAGGGGGTCAGGACTTGACGGTCTGCACACCCAGGCCGATGGGGAAGAGGCCGAGCAGCAGGCCGGCGGCCGAGCCGATGAGGTGCGACTCTATGTGCACCCTGGCGCCAATGAGGGCAGAGACAGGGCTCTCGCCCGCACTGTAAAAGTCCAGCCCGAGCTTGATGACGATGCCAAGCAGCATGAGCCAGCCCGAGTAGCGACGATAGCGGATATCCTGCATGGCCCCCCACACGAACAAGCCGTGCAGCAGGCCGGAGAGCCCCATGTACCATTGGGTCTGCGGGCACCACCACCAGATCCCGAGCCCGACGGCCGTCCCCAGCAGCAGGAGCAGCACGGGCAGGCGCCAGCCCGTCAGGTATTCGCGAAACAGGCTGTAGAGCACCGCAAGCCCGCTCAGGTTGAGCAGCAGGTGCCATCCGTTGGTGTGGGCCAGATTGCCTGTTATGATGCGCCACCCTTCGCCGTGGGCGATCAGGTCGCGATCGAAGGAGAGCAGGTGGTTAGGTACGGTGAAGAAGAGCAAGGCAGTGACGAGCGAAAGCGTGATGACCCAGAGCAGACCCGATTTTTCTGACAACATGAAACAACCCAACGACAGAGAGAGCCGATACTGTACACGCTGTGCCCGAGCCCTCAAAGCCTGCCTGTGTGAATATATCCGGCAGGTGCCCCACCTCGCACCGCTCCATATCCTGCAGCATCCCAACGAGGTCGCCCACCCCAAGGGAACGGCCGCCCTGCTGGCCGCCTCCCTCAGCCATGCCCGCATTCACGTGGGGGAGCACTTCGCCGATGCCGACTGGCTCAATGCCCTGCTCGCCGACCCCAAGGTGCAGTGCTATCTGCTGTGGCCCGATGATGAGGCCCTGACCCTGACCCTGGCGCAGGTGCGAGCGCACAGTGAGCAAGCCAGAGAGGTGCACTTCATCCTGCTCGATGGCACCTGGCGCAAGGCCTATCGCATGTTGCACAGCAACCCGGCCCTGCTGGGGTTGCCGAGGATCACCCTCGGCGCCATGGCGGGGCAATATTCCATTCGCAAGAAGCCGTTTCCCGAGGCGCTGTCGACCCTGGAGGCGGGCTACCATCTGTTATCCCAGTGGGAAGGGGAGCCCGAGCGCTTCGCCCCGCTGATGAACCTCTTTACCGAGTTGAACCGGCAGTGGCATGACTTTGCCCAAGGTCGCCGTGCCTGAATCTGAATTGCAAACAGGAGTGATGAACGTGAAAAAAGCCGTCGTGGTATTCAGTGGTGGTCAGGACAGTACCACCTGTCTGGTGCAGGCCCTGGCCCTCTATGATGAAGTGCACGCCATCACCTTCGACTATGGTCAGCGCCATCGGGAGGAGATCGAGACCGCTCGCCGTCTGGCCGGGCAGCTCGGGATTGCCGCCCACAAGGTGATGGATGTGACCATGCTGGGTGAGCTGGCCGTCTCGGCCCTGACCCGTGACGACATCCCGGTCAGCGGTGAGTTGCAGGACAATGGCCTGCCCAACACCTTCGTGCCGGGTCGCAACATACTGTTTCTGACCCTGGCGGCCATCTATGCCTACCAGGTCGGCGCCGACACCCTGATCACCGGGGTGTGCGAGACCGACTTCTCCGGTTATCCCGATTGCCGCGACGACTTCGTCAAGGCCCTCAATCAGGCGGTGTCGCTGGGGCTGGATCGCGCCATTCGCTTCGAGACCCCCCTGATGTGGCTCGACAAGGCGGAAACCTGGGCCCTGGCGGATCACTATGGCCACCTCGAGACGGTGCGCCAGCAGACGCTCACCTGCTACAACGGCATCCAGGGAGATGGCTGTGGCACTTGCCCTGCCTGCGAGCTGCGCAGCCGCGGCCTGCAGCGCTATCTGGACGACAAGGTGGGCATCATGGCCAGCTTGCGCGAGAAAACCGGATTGTGATCCTGCCTCTTTCGCCGGTTTGGGGTATAATCCGCGCCTTTTGCAGCAAGCCGTGACCGAGATGCACTACCCAATCAACGAGATCTTCCAGACCATCCAGGGGGAGGGCGTCTTCACCGGCGTGCCCGCCATCTTCGTTCGCCTGCAAGGCTGCCCCGTGGGCTGCCCCTGGTGCGATACCCGCCATACCTGGGTGGTGGATCCTGCCCGTGAGGTGGGTAGTCGCGAGGTGCTCGACCGATCCAACGAGTCCGACGGCTGGAGCAAGATGAGCACGGGCGAGATCCTGGGGAGCTTCGAGACCCTGGGTTACCGGGCGCGTCATGTGGTGCTGACCGGTGGCGAGCCCTGTCTCTACGATCTGCACGAACTCTCGTCGGCCCTGCTGGCGGCGGGATATCAGGTGCAGATCGAAACCAGTGGTACCAGCGAGATCCTGACCCACGCGCAGACCTGGGTCACCGTCTCCCCCAAGATCGGCATGAAGGGGGGCTTGCCTGTGCTGGTATCGGCTCTGGAGCGGGCCAACGAGATCAAGCATCCGGTGGCCACCGAGCGCCATATCGAGGAGCTCGATGCCCTGCTGGCCACGGCCAGCCTGCGTCCCGACGTGGTGATCGCATTGCAGCCCATCAGCCAGAAGCCCAGGGCCACCGAGCTGGCCATGGCGACCTGCATCGCCCGTAATTGGCGGCTCTCCATCCAGACCCATAAATATCTGAATATCGATTGATATGGACAGACTCTCCGATGAGCGGGTATTGCTCACCCTGGCGGGCAAGATGCCCTACGGTAAATATCAGGGGCGACGCATCATAGATATTCCAGAGCCCTATCTGGTATGGATGGCGCGCAGCGGTTTTCCGGCTGGTGCGCTGGGCCAAACCCTGGCACTGGCGTACGAGATAAAACTCAATGGACTGGAGTCCATGATTATTCCCATTATTAACAGGATGTCAGAATGAGAATATATACCCGGCAAGGGGACAAGGGCCTCACGCGGCTGGCTGATGGCTCCTCCCTGGCAAAAGATGACCGGCGGGTCGAGACCTATGGCGCCATTGACGAGCTCAATTCCCAGATAGGTCTGCTGATGGCCGAAATACTCGAGAATGAGCCGGCATTATTGGCTCAACTCATATTGCTGCAGCAGGAGCTGTTTGATTTGGGTGGGGAGCTGGCGTTTTCCAGCGAGGCGCAAAATGCCTCCCTGTGGCAGGTCAATGAGGCCTGGACGGCGCGGCTGGAGCAACAGATTGACGCCTACAGCGCCCAGTTGCCGGTATTGCGCAATTTCATTCTGCCGAGCGGTTCGCGGGCGGCGGCGCAGGCCCATGTGGTGCGCACCCTGACCCGTCGCTGCGAGCGGCTGCTGCTCGGCCTGAGCCGGGAAGAGCAGGTGAACCCGGCGATCCTGCCCTATCTGAATCGGCTAAGTGACTGGTTTTTCACGGTAGCCAGATACTTGCTGGTCTCTGCCGGTACCCCGGAAGTGCTCTGGGTCAAGGCGGCAGACAGGCGCTGAGGCGCCCGGCATGGAAACAATAAAAAACCTCGCATGGCGAGGTTTTTTATTGGGCGGGACCCTGTTTCAGATCAGATGGCAAAGTCTTCCACGGATTTGCCTTCGGCCACGGCCTTGGCAATGGCGGAGGGCATGCGGCCCTGGCCGGTCCAGGTTTTTTCCACGCCATTGTCCAGATAACGATATTTGGCGGGGCGGGGGGCACGTTTGCCCTTGCTGGCCTTGGTGCTTTCGGTGGCAACTGTGCCCACCAATTCAGCAGGATCTATCCCTGCGGCTTTCAACATTTCGGCGTATTCGGCAATTTTCTTCTGATGTTCTTCACGGGCCTGACGTTCGGCAGATTCATCCTGCTGGCGCTCGGCGACCACCTCGGACAATTTCTGCAGTCCCTCTTCCAGTTGCTCCAGGGACAAATCGCGGCAGGCTGCGCGCAGACTACGGATATTCAGCAGAATTTTCAGAAATTCGTTCATATTGGCTACCACGCGAGCAGAAATATTAATGGGAAGGGCTGGTTTTTCGATAATTTATAGGGGGGATTGGCACCAAGTCAAGCCTGCCAAAATAATTAATTAGGCAGATAAATAAAGTCCGGAAATTATTCACGACGCCCGCTTTATTCTCTTTGCAGGAGTTTCATTTCCGAATGAGTGCCGAGTAGATGAAAATATCGACTGTGTCGTATTTTATGAACCATTTGACTACCATTTTTCCGCTTATCGCCACACAAGCCTTGAAATTTAATCAAAAAACTTGCTATCACCCGGTGGCTCGATAAAATGTGCCGCGAATACCTTTAAGTAGAGGCGCGCTGCCTATGAGTAACCGAGCGGAGGGTGATGCCTGCGATGCTCGATGAAAGGAGTCGGCGCCGAAGTGACCAGGCCATCATACCGGGTTGCTGGTTCTGCATCGAACAGGTGCAGGACTGCCATAGTCATCCACTATGGAGCGCTACCTGAAGGGGCTGAGGAGTATGCCCGCCCTGGGTTTTGTTTCTTTGATCCTCTCGGTAGATCTCCACCTGTTGTCTTTAGGTGCAAAGAGATCATGGACATCGTTCATTACGCCGACTCCGGTTGGTCCGTCGTTCCCCCCCTGTTGGCCGTCGCCCTTGCGATCATCACCCGCCGCGTCCTGGTGTCGCTGGGGGTGGGCATAGTCGCAGGCAGTCTGCTGCTCAACCAGTTCTCCCCCCTCGAATCCCTGCATTACATGCTGAACACCGTGCTCAAGATCTTCTGGGTCGACGGTGCGCTCAACCGGGACAACGTCAACATGATCCTGTTCATGTTGCTGCTGGGGGGCCTCATCAGCCTGATGAGCGTCTCCGGGGCGACCCGGGCCTTCGCCGAGTGGGCCGCGCGCCGCGCCAAGACCCGCAAGGGGGCCAAGGCCCTCACCGGCATGATGGTCTTCGCCTTCTTCATCGATGACTTCTTCCACAGCCTGTCGGTGGGGGCCATCTGCCGCCCTGTTACCGATCGCTTCCAGATCTCCCGCGCCAAGCTGGCCTATCTGCTGGACTCCACCGCGGCGCCGGTCTGCGTGCTGATGCCCATCTCCTCCTGGGGCGCCTACATCATCGCCCTGGTGGGCGGCATCATGGCGGCCCATGGCCTGACCGATCAGAGCCCCATCTCCGCCTTCGTCGAGATGATCCCGATGAACCTCTATGCGGTCTTCACCCTGATCATGGTGCTGGTGGTGATCGCCTTCCAGCTCGACATCGGCGCCATGCGTCAACACGAGCAGTGGGCGCTGGAGGGCAAGCTGTGGGATGAGTCCAAGGGCCGTCCCATCGGGCTGGACATGGAGTCGCCCGAGGAGAGCAATGGCGGCATGATCGACATGGTGCTGCCGATCCTCACCCTGACCCTGGCAACCGTCTACTTCATGATAGATTCCGGCGCCGCCGTGCTGGCCGATAAAGGCCTGCCGTTCAGCGTGCTCGGCTCGTTCGAGAACACCAACGTCGGCTCCTCCCTGGTCTATGGCGCCCTGTGCAGCCTGGTGGTCTCCATCGGTCTGGCCATGCGCCTCAAGCTGGGTGCCAGCAACTGGATGAAGGCGGCCCCCCAAGGGATCATGGCCATGCTGCCCGCCATCAACATCCTGCTGTTCGCCTGGACCATAGGCGCCGTGGTGCGCGACGTGGAGACCGGCAAGTACCTGGCTTCCATGGCCAATGGCAACCTGCCGATCGAAGTGTTGCCGGCTGTGGTCTTTATCCTCTCCTGCGCCATGGCCTTTGCCACCGGCACCAGCTGGGGCACCTTCGGCATCATGCTGCCGCTGGCCGGCGACATGGCGGCTGCCAGCGACATCAGCCTGATGCTGCCGATGCTGGCTGCCGTGCTGGCGGGCTCCGTGTTCGGTGATCACAGCTCGCCCATCTCCAGCACCAGCATACTGTCTGCCACCGGCGCCGGCTGCCATCACATCGATCACGTGATGACCCAGCTGCCCTATGCGCTGGCCATCGCCTTCGGTGCCGCGCTCGGTTACCTGGTGATGGGGCTGATGCACTCTGTGCTGGCTGGCTTCACGGTCAGCGCGCTCTGGTTCCTGATCTTCTCCGGTTACCATTTGCGCAAGGCTCGGATGCACCGCGCCCTGGCCGTCGCATAAAGAGAACAAGGGGCCCACGGGCCCCTTGGTTTTGGCAGGGGCTTTGGTTAGCATGCCCCCCATCAATCCCGTTTCGGAACCCCATCATGGCTTCACTGCACTACAAATTCGCCACCATGAACTCGGGCAAGTCGACCCAGCTCATCCAGGCCCACTTCAACTATCTGGAGCGCGGCATGTATCCGTTGGCCATGACCCCCGCCATCGATGACCGCTTCGGTGCCGGGATCATCAGCGCCAGGGTCGGGCTGGAGCTGAAGGTGGAGGTCTTCAGCGACAGCTGCGATCTGTTCGAGATGGTCAAGGCGCGCCATGCAAATCGCCATATCGATGTGTTCATCGTCGACGAGGCGCAGTTCCTGACCCGGGAGCAGGTGTATCAGCTCGCCCGCATCGTCGATGAGCAGGATATTCCAGTGATTGCCTACGGCCTCAAGACCGATTTTCGTGGCGAGCTGTTCCCCGGCTCCTACCACCTGCTCTGCCTGGCGGACAAGTTCGAGGAGCTCAAAAGCATCTGCTGGTGCGGCAACAAGGCGCACATGAACTCTCGCGTCAACGAGGCGGGGCAGGTGATGCGCGACGGCGAGCAGGTGGAGATAGGGGGGAACGATCGCTATGTGTCGCTCTGCCGCAAGCACTATCTGGAAGGACGGGCTTACAGGTAAGCCACAGCATGGATAAGGGCGCCTCGGGGCGCCCTTTTTTGTCGACGAGCGGTTCAGTCTATCTCTATGTCCACCGGCGCTATGATGGGGTCGGCCACCGGCAGGCGGTGGAACAGCTGGCGAAAATGCTGCTGTACCCGGCCTATGTCCACCAGGGACATGCCGGAGGCGAAGCCGAACCAGACATAGAGGCCGGTGAGATCGCGAAACATGGGGGGCAGGTAGCGGGGGGCGTCGATGAGCCCCTCCAGATAGTGCTGATAGAGCACGGGGATGTCGTCCAGGGTCACCTTGCCGACAAACAGCATGGGCAGGATCTCCGGCACCCCTTCCAGCACCGCGCTGCGGATGAAGTTGACCGTCTCCACATAGCCCTTCACATAGGAGAGATCCTTGGTGAAGCAGGCGCCGCCCTCGACCATGCCGCCCCTAAACACCCGCTGGGTGATCTTGTAGGCATCGTGCTCGCTGGCCCCCTTCTCGACGAAGTGGCGGAACACCTCGATGAAGTCGGCGCCGCGCTCCGCCATGTCGATGGCCATCACACGATCCGAGATGCGCTTGGCCCTGTCCGGGAAGGAGCTGAAGGTGAGGGTCTCGATGAGCACGGCCAGCCCCTCCTGGCAGGCGGTGATGCGCGGCGAGCCGGCCCCCAGCCAGGTGGCATAGGATTGCTGGCGGCCGTTGAGGGTGGTGCCCACGTGCACCCAACCCTCGTGCACCTCCAATACCTGCAAATCCAGCTCGGAGAAGCGGGCGTGGGAGCTCAGCTTGATGTAATCCCCCCCTGCGGCGGCATCGGAGACGATGCCATCGCTCAGCTTGACCTGCACAGTGCCGTCGCTGAAGTAGTTCGACAGCTTGCCCTGCAACCTGGCCACCGCCGCTTCCCCCTCGAACTCCTTGGGGTAGGGGCGCACCAGATGGCGGGCGCCGGGCAGGGAGAAGATGTCGCAGAGGCGGGCTCCCAACTCCTTTAACGTCTTGCGATCCCCGCGCAGATGATCGCTCGCCGAGCCGTACAGCAACTGGCTGTAACGCTGGAAGTCCGGCTGCCCGCGCTGGCGCAGCATCTCGATCACCACCATGTACTGATCCACCGTCTCTTGCAGGATCCGGCCGAGATCATCCTGTGGCCCCAATTTTCTGCGGATCCTGTCCCTCAACTCCTTGAGCTCCAGGTATTTGTTGCGGGGATCGAAATCGAGGGGGAGGGCCTGATAGAAGTCGGCATCGATGGCGGGCAGCACTCGTCCGCCCTTGGCGAGAAACTCGGTCTGCAGGTGGCGGGGCCACTTGATGGCATCCAGGATGCGAATGGGTTTTTGCAGGGCGAGCAGTTCATCCGAGAGGGATTTGAGGTGCAGGCGATACTTTTCTTGGATGGTCATCGGGCCTTCTGTGGAGGCGAGTGCGGTACGAGAATGGCTGAGTATATGCATAGCGCTTGCCAAAAAGAAGCGAGACCGGGGGTGATCCCGCCTGTGCGCTTTTGGTTGTCGGAAAATTGGTTTAGACTGCGCCCCTTGATCCTTATTGTGTTCGTGAAAATGATGAATATCCCCAGCTCTGAAATGATAATGCGTTGGCTGCAGCAGGCCCGGATCGAGCACTATGTGTGCGATCAGTGCCACGGCATCCACATGGTCTCCCTGCAGTCCGTCGAGGGCATCCAGGAGAGCCGGATCTTCGTGGAAGAGGAAGGGTTGCTGTTTTCATCCGAACTGGAGGTGCGCCCCTCATCCCTGCTGCCCCTGGTGGCCGAGCTGGGTCGTCTCAACATGCAATACCCGTCCCTCAAGGTGTTCCTCGACATCATAGATGACAACCTGCCGCGCCTCGTCGTGGGCCACACTGTCTTCACCAAGGCGGGTCTCTCCGTCGAGCAGTTCCTGCTGTTTGTCGAAAGCACCACGGCGGCGACCCATGAAGTGGTGTCCGAATGTGAACGCCTCGGCTTCCTTAATCTGCCGGAGATCCAGGTCGCACCGGAATCTGTGCACTGAGTTGCGCGTTTAATGTGCGAACGGTTCGCGGCAGCCAAAAAGCCGTTGACGCCGGCGGGGCTTTCCCCTAAATTACGCCCCGTTCCGGCGCAACAGTGCAGAACATCACGTGGAGATTGAACACGTTAAACAACAGTCGAAAATTTGGTGAGGTGTCCGAGTGGCTGAAGGAGCACGCCTGGAAAGTGTGTATACGGCAACGTATCGAGGGTTCGAATCCCTCCCTCACCGCCAAATATAACCCGTTGAATTTCAACGGGTTTTTTCATTTCTAGACTTACGTGATTTTTTTCCTGGATCAACTGGGTGGAACAATCATGTATCTGAGCAAAAATGCCTCCGGCACCTACTACACTCGTCTCCCGCTGCCTAAGTCATTACGTGACCGTGGCTTGCCCTTCGCTATCCGTACTTCCCTTTGCACCAAAGATAGGCAGCTCGCTGTAGACCGAAACCTGGCTGTGGCAGCTCGTACTCGCGCACTTATCGCAGCTACCCCTGCTGATACTTCCCCTCGCAGTTTCTATCGCTGGATCCGCGCCGATCTTGACGCTTTCAAGGCTGCGGGGTTCATCCCTCCTCAAACACCTTCCACACCTCGTGAACCTTCTGTTGATGCCTCAGCTTGCCCCAGCAGTGGGATCACGCTCAGTCATGCACTGGCGAGATTCATCGAGACTAAAGCCAGTGAGGGGATCCAGCACAAGTCGATGGGCCAGCTCCAACTTCGGATCAACGCCTTCGTCACCTGGGCCAAAGGCGTCAAAATCGATGAGGTGACGCCCGCATTGGCACAGACGTACCGTAATGCCCTATTGCGCAAATCTGAGCTCAGTTTCAAAACCAAAGGGGATTACTTAGCCGCACTCAAACAGTTCTTCCGCTGGTGTGTGGCCTTGGAATATTGCGCGCGCAACCCGTTCGACGGACTCACCGCCGGTAAGAAACCCGTCACGCGACGAACCGATGAGGAGCGCATCCGCTGGCAGCGCCCTCAACTGGCCCAACTGTTTGCGAGCCTGCGCAGCAAACAAGCTCAAAAGGGCAAAAGACTGAAAATCCAGGATTGGTGGGTGCCGCTGCTGTGTCTGTATGGCGGACTGCGGCCCTCCGAGGCTTGTCAGCTAAAAACCCAAAACATCAAACAGGTAGACGGCATCTGGTGTCTGGTGGTGGAGGCCGGTGAAGTCGGTCAAGCCCTCAAGACCAGCAACGCCTATCGCACAATTCCACTGCACCATGCGCTGATTGCGCACCAATTCCTGGACTATGTGTCCCATCGTCGCCACCAAGGGCAGACGTTCCTGTTCGATGACAAACCGTCAGGCAAGGATGACGATTGGTCACATAACCTTGTGTGTCGCTTTCAGCGTCATCTCAATGATGCAGGTATCATCGGCAAAGGCCGCCCCACCATTTACGGGCTGCGGCATACCTTTATCGATGAGTTGCAACAGGCCGATGTGGCTGAGCACATCGTGGCGGAATTGGTGGGTCATAGCAAAAAGGGGCTCACGTTTGGGCGCTACGGCAAGCGACTAGGTATCGCGTTGCTGCGAGAAAAAATCGAGTCAATCCCCAGCGATTTAGTCGATTTTTGAATATCAGGCGAAATAGGCATTTGTGTGGGTGAGGTATACCCACTCACGTGCTTGCCTGGCAAAGTAACATGTTGATTTTCATCATTTAAATAGTGTGACAGGCTTCTGCTGTTACTGGTCATTAATTTGACAATTTATTTATTTCAAATATATTGAAAATTGACATTAAATTAGTTTTTGTTAGGTTTCACTTTTTATTTGACTTGGTTTTTGCTGAATGTAATCCTGCGCGAAATTATAATAATAAAAACAGGGTGTACATGAAAAACAACAACAATCTAAAATCAGATCCTCGTGAAAAAACGTTCAAAACCGCAGTAGAGGAACACCTGAACATAAAATATCAACAGGTATCAGACGCAACCTATGATGTTTTGTGTAGAAAAGCCATGCAGCTTATCCGTAAATGGGGAAAAAAGAAGCTGGTTGATATTAATGCAACCGACATCGAAATGTATATTGCCAAACTGCTAAAACGCCTCAAAGGAAACACGGTCAATCAATATATTGACATTATGCGACAGGTATTTAACAGGGCCTATCGAGATGGCATTATAAAAATAAATCCGATGTGTCATGTCAAAAATTGTCGATTTGAGGTGGTAGAGCCTCAGCCATTCCTGCAATCAGAGATCCAGTTATTTATTGCACATCAACATATCAACCCTATTGGTGCAGCAATAATCCAGGTTGGTATTTCCACTGGACTGCGGATCAGCGAATTGTTGGCAATTAGCCGTGAGGCTATCGACCTGGATAAACGCACACTGCGTGTTGATCTAGCCCTGGTAGATGGTTGCTATAAAACACCGAAAACTAAAAGCTCCTGCCGAACAGTCGAGTTGACTGTCCCCGCGGTGCAGGCACTACGTACCCTTCTGGAGCATGCTAGGCATCGCAAAGAGAAAGCGATTTCGGTCATGTGTGCTGACAATCGTACGCGGATCAAACTGCGCCGGACTTTATTAGCCTATTATCCGGATAAGCGGCGTCAATACACCAGCGTCGATGAATTCAGAGAGGATTTTTTTGAGCCGTTTTGTGCCACTGCGGGCGTCGCCTACCGAGGGCCATCGCAATTTAGACATACCTATGCCAGTCAACTGTTGTCCGCAGGTGTTAATATCGAATGGATTGCCAAACAGATGGGGCATACAAGTACCGCAATGATAAGGCGCCATTATGGAAAATGGTTAGTCGAGGATGCTGCGGATTTCAAAACATTAGCCGAAAACGCTCTTGCTCGTTGTTTCCGCCTTAATGAGAAGCCTGCTCTGGTTCCGGCCAACAACTCAGAACTGGACATGACTAAATTAATTGCCGACCCACAAATTCAGCAATATTTATTAGGGCTGGTTGCTCAATCAATGAAAAACATACATGTTGGTGAACCGCATTCTCAATCAGATTAGCGATAACTACTGTGATTCATATCGATATATTATTGATTCGATAATACGTTAAATAAGGGCCGTTAAGAGCCTAAGGAATAAAAATGGCTACAGAAAAAACAAAACTAGAATACGAAAGGTTGGCAAAACATTTCTATCTTCGCCTTGAAAGAAAAAACATCAAGGTTACAGCTAAAAACATTTCAGATGAGCTGTTGGCCTGCGCGCCTGAATATCGTCCTGACTACTGGCGTCGCCTGCGTGGAGCACTTGTCTATCATCAAAAAAATCTGGGTTATGTCGAGGCCGCTGAGCGCATTATGGGATTACGTAATCCAGTCACGGCTCAAGGTAGCAATACTCCAATTAAGAAAAAGCAGAACAGGGTTAAGAGCATCAATCCTGCTGACCAAACCGCGCTGATCGATTATTTCAAAGCGCGGAATGATATAAGAATGGTTGCTGCGATAATACTATTTTCCTACACTGGTATCAGGCCAGCTGAACTTGCTGACATTACAGTAAATGGCGATAAAGTACGTATTGTGGGGGCAAAAAAAAGCCATGATGGTATTCGTGGTGCAGACAGGACTCTGCAATTTGAAGGCGTTGACCCTCGCTGGTTAAGCTCAATAGTCAGAGAAGCACAGTTCGCCAATATTAAATCGTTGCAAGATAAACTTCGCATTGCAGGAAAAAATTTATGGCCGAAGCGCAATCATCTCCCTACATTTTATAGTTGGCGTCATCAATTGGGGGCAGAGCTCAAAGCATCCGGAATGGACCGCGTACAAATTGCCTATTTGATGGGACATCAGGCCACAGCCTCAGTTAATCGTTACGGAAATCGAAAATCAGCAAGAGGAGGACGTTTACCGAGTTGTCCTGCTGATGCTGACCTGAGCCACATTAGAGTGACTCACAGCGTGCCGTCTGCGGATAATAAAAGCTATATCCAGCTAAATACACCAATAATGGTGGTTGAGCCAAGTGAAGAATCAAATGTTAAGCGAAAAGGAATGGCTGCATTTATAAATAGAGACAAATCAAAAGATGATGGTTTCTCGCGGTAATATTCTCAATCTCTACTCATAAAAAATAGTCATGATTGGACATATAAACACCTAATGATGGTCTTCATTGGCGTGAAAAATATAACATGTAGCGCTTACGGATGCGCACGTAAGTGCGCCATGAAAAGAGTCGTAAGTACGCAAGGAATACAACCGTAAGTATGATTTAAAACACACCGTAAGCACGGCTGTTGAAAACCATACTTACGCACGTAAGTATGGGGGTGTGTCGAGGTTACGAGACCGGAACCCCCGTAGGTTGCGCAGCGACCGGAGTGGGGTGGAGAACCCTTTTTTATGGATGGTATGAAGCGGTCAATATGGGATGACGAAGGAGGCGGGTATAGGGGTCAAGGTGGAGTCTGACTCGGGACGAGGAGGAACAACCTTGACGCCTATATCTCGGTGACGGTCATCCCATATTGATGGCGCAATACCATTCATAAAAACGGTTTGAATTTAATTGAGTGGAGCCATGTATGTTTTAACTACCCCACGCAATTAAAAAGTAGAAAATGGCAGAGGTTATATATAACAACAATCAGGTGATAACACCGAGGATAATAAAAATGAAAAATAATAAAAACAAAACAGCGGGGCATGATATTTCGTCATATGACGGTCAGAAGGACGGTGCTGCCACACAACAGGTGCAGCAGGCTGCCAGGTCGGTGATGCAGGGTAAACTGCTGACTCTGCCGGATATGAGCCCTACTGGCCGCCCCATCAAAACCAGCTCGAATTTGTTTGCTCTTATCACATTCAACGGTTGGGAGCCACGCTACAACCTGATGACGGGTGAGGCAGAACTGGCTGATGCGGATGGTGAGCGTCTGGGAGGCTCTGAGGCGGGTCAGCGATCCGCGCTGGTTGATGCCTGCCAGTTGGCAGGTGTGCCGGATGCCGTGATTGAGGAGCACCTGATCGCAATTTGTGAGCGCCACAGTTATCACCCTGTGCGTCAGTGGCTCGAACGTGGGGCACCGTGGGATGGGAAACCGCGCATCGATGAGGTGATTGCTACCCTCAATCCTGCTAATCCCGTCTATGCGAGTGCGGTGTTACATGCATGGCTGGTTGGGTGTGTCGCTGCACTCTATCAACCGCGCTGGTACTCGAAATTGGTGCCTGTGTTGGTGGGGGCACAGTCCTATCGAAAAAGCGCCTGGGTGAGCCGTCTGGCTACTGTGGTGCAAGGTTCGACCCTTGATTGTGCCATCAATCCAGACAAGCCTGATGATGTTCGTCGCGCAGTGTCTGCATGGGTTGTGGAGCTGGCTGAGCTTGAGAGTACGACCCGACATGAGGCGGGTAGCCTCAAGGCTTTTTTGACCCGAGAGAACGACAGCTATCGCCTACCCTATGCCCGCAGCATGACCACCAAAAAGCGCCAGACTTCCTATATTGCCACGGTCAACGGGACGGATTTTCTCAAGGATACAACCGGTAACTCCAGATTTGCTGTTATCGAGTTGGCTGCGGCAGCTGATGTTGAGGGCCTGAATTCGATCCTTGGATGGAGCTGGAGTGCAGGCCGTTTGTCCCAGACAGACCCTGAGCAACTGCGCCAGTTTTGGCTGGAGGTAAGGGGACGCTATGAGTCTGGAGCAACGTGGTTTCTGGATGATGCAACAGCTGCACTAGCTGCATCGGAAAACGATGCTCACACAGACAAGGGTCCATATTATGAGGTTATTTACCACCACCATCTATCGCGTCCACTGGCCTCATCTGAATGGCTCACGGCGAGCGAGCTGTGCGCCCGCCACGGTGAGAGGCTGAGCATGGCGAGTAGTTGGGGTAAGGCACTCCGGTTGCTCGCGAGCGAGGGCAAGCTCCAGAGCCGCAGGGTGCGTTCTAATAGGACCGAGTACCTGCTGCCCGTCGATAGCCCCAAAGAGAAGGGTAAAGCCGACAAGTGACTCTTAAGCCCTGCCGATAAGGCGGGGCTTTTTCTGCTCGTCTATTGGGCAAATGATTAATTGGTTAAGTGCATGTTAAGTGGTTTTTCTAGCTTCTTAACCAGCCTCAAACCCTTGCTATTACTGACCTACAGTGGTTTTTGGTTAATTGATTAAGGTGATTTATATATAAACACTGAATAAACCTTGATAAGAGCCCATCCAGCACTCATCACGCTTCATAGCAACTTCACTTACTCAGCTTAACCATCATTACCTCAAACGCAGTCATGGCAAGGGTCTGAGGCTGATTAAGAGGGGATTCACTCGCTTAACCGCATCTAACCAAAGTAACCCATGACATTCAATAAAGATTACCGATCACCACCACTCGACAGGTGAATTAGGGCATGAGGTTGTAAAACGCAAACTGGGTAGAATCTGATTTTCTTATTGCCGTTGAGTGCTCAACGGCAGATTAGCCACATCAACCCCTCTGCGTCCTTGTTGGTGATTATCAGTCCGTATGAGTCATGCCAAGCAACCAAGCCGTTTCATTGATAATATTGGTTTTAGTCGTGATATAGCTCATGTTCATGGTTGTAAAAGCATGATAGTTTTGAATAAATTATGAGAAAGGCCCAAATGAACTCGATGTTATAGATTACTCGTTTCATTGTATCAACCGGCTAATGGCAATCGTCGATTGAGCCGTGGTGCAGGTCAAACACTCTGCCCAAAGGAAGCTGGCGCACACAGAATCGATTGCAATGCCGCAGACTGGGGCGGTGAGCCAGCGGGCGGTAGCGTTGTCTAGGGAAGGTGCGAATAAGCGGGGAAATTCTTCTCGGCTGACTCAGTCATTTCATTTTTTCAGTTTGAGCCGATCTTTTCTCCCGTAAATGCCTTGAATCAGCCTATTTAGACCGTTTCTTCGCCATTTAAGGCGTTATCCCCAGTTTTTAGTGAGATCTCTCCCACTGACGTATCATTTGGTCCGCCCGAAACAGGTTGGCCAGCGTGAATAACAT